>DASTWV010000040.1 GCA_035765775.1 Actinomycetota bacterium
GCTCGCTCAGGCGCGTCTTGCACGGGACCGGGCGCAGAAACATCCTCCGGCGGGATGTCCTTGTGGCGGCCTAGGAGCCTCCGGATGTGACCCATCGAGGGGTGAAGCCCGCTCCATGGGGCGTGATTCTGCGACGGCCTGGTAGCACCCCCGGACACTCACAGACGATCCACGGCGGACCCAGTCGGGCGCCACTGCGGCACAATACGGCTCATGCCTGAACCCCAGCCAACCCCCGAGACCACGGCCGAGCGCGGGGCCGTCCCCGATCAGGTGGCCCAGGCCGCCCTGCTGACCAAGCTCGGCATCGAGTTCCTCGAGGCCACCGCCGAGAAGGTGGTGGCGCGCATGCCCATCGAGGGCAACACCCAGCCCCTGGGCATGCTCCACGGGGGCGCCTCGGCGGCCCTCGCCGAGACGGTGGCCTCCTACGGCGGGTGGCTGGCCGCCACGCCCGGGCAGCTCGTGCTGGGCCTGGAGATCAAGTGCAACCACCTGCGCCCCGCCCGGGCAGGATGGCTGACCGCCACGGGGGTGCCGGTGCACGTCGGGCGCACCACCCAGCTGTGGGAGATCCGCCTCACCAACGAGGAGGACAAACTGGTGGCCTTCGCCACCTGCACGCTGGCGGTGCGGGAGATGGACGCCCAGCCGGGCACCCCAGACGGTGGGTGACCTCTGCGAGGACCCGGGCGGCTACCTGGCGCCGGCGGTGGAGTGGGTCGACCACTACCTCGGCGGCATCCGGGAGCTGCCGGTGGCCCACCAGGTGGCCCCCGGCGACATCACCCGGGCGCTGCCCGAGGAGGCCCCAGCCCTCGGCGAGGACCTCCGGGCGGCGCTTGAGGATCTCGACCGGATCCTGCTGCCCGGGGTCACCCACTGGAACCATCCTCGCTTCTTCGGGTACTTCGGGATCACGGGGTCGCTGCCCGGCGTGGCGGGCGAGCTGCTGGCCGCCGCCCTCAACTCCAACGCCATGCTGTGGCGCACCGGGCCGGCGGCAACCGAGCTCGAGGGCGTCGCCACCCGGTGGCTCAGCCGCCTGCTGGGCCTACCCGACTGGTTCGGCGTGATCCAGGACACCGCCTCCAGCGCCACCTTCACCGCCCTGGCCGCCGCCCGCCACCGGGTGGACCCCGAGGTGCGCCGCCGGGGCCTGGCCGGCCGGCCGCCGATGGCCGTGTACTGCTCGGAGCTGGCGCATTCCTCGGTGGACAAGGCGGTGCTGGGCCTCGGGATCGGCACCGACCAGGTCCGCCACATCGCCGCCGACGGCGCGTTCCGGATGGACCCGGCGGCGCTGGAGGCGGCCATCGAGGCAGACGTCGGTACGGGTGTCCGGCCGATGGCGGTGGTGGCGACCGTCGGCACCACGGCGGTCACCAGCGTGGACCCCATCCCGCAGATTGTCGACGTCTGTGCCCGTCACGGGCTGTGGCTGCACATCGACGGCGCCTACGGGGCGGCGGCGGGAGCCGTGCCCGAGCTCCGCTGGGTGCTCGAGGGGGCCAGCGGGGCGGACTCCCTGGTGGTGAACCCGCACAAGTGGCTCTTCGTGCCGGTGGACTGCAGCGTGCTGTACCTGGCGGACCCGGAGGCGGCCCGGGCGTCCTTGTCGGTGGTGCCCGACTACCTGGCCGCCCCCGAGGACGCCCCCAACCTCATGGACTATGGCCTCCCGCTGGGCCGGCGCTTCCGGGCGCTGAAGCTGTGGCTGGTGCTGCGTTGCCTGGGGACGACCGGCATCCGGGCCGCTCTGCGGGAGCATGTGCGGCTGGCCGGGCTGCTGGCGGGCTGGGTGGAGGCGGAGCCCGGGTTCGACCTCGCCGCCCCGGTCCCGTTGTCGGTGGTGAACTTCTGGCCGCCGCCCTCCTACCCGGGCGGTGCCGAGGCCCTCGCCACGGCGGTGAACGCCAACGGCTTCTACGTCACCACCGCCCGGGTGCACGGCCGCCCGGCACTCCACGTGGCCGTCGGCAACCTCGGCACCACCGAGGACGACGTCCGGGCGCTCTGGGCGCTGATCACCCAGCTCGTCAGGGAGCCGGCGGTGAGCCCGGCTGGTTCGGTGGGGGCACCTGGAACCAGCGCTGGTAGATGAGCGCGTAGATCCCGTCGGTGACCATGTCGGCCAGGATGCGGTTGAGCGTGGCCCGCAGGTTGGGGTTGGTCTTGGCCACGGCGATGCCGTAGACCTCGCTGGTGCGGTAGATGGCCACCATCTGCAGACCGATCACCGCCTGCACCAGGCGCCGCGAGGTGGGGACGTCGGTCAGCACCGCCCCGATCCGGCCCACCGACAGGTCGGTGAACGCCTGCGAGATGTCGGTGTAGTCCTTGATGGCGAACCCCCCGTCGGGCGGCGGGTGGGCCCCGGAGAGCGCCTGGGCGCAGGTCTGCCCGTAGCTGCCCTTCAGGACCCCGACCGTCTTGCCGGCCAGCGACTTCACACCGGCGAAGCCCCGGGACTGGTCCACGCCGACGGTGAGGGCCAGGTCCTCGGTGAAATACGGGCTGGTGAAGTCGACCGCGGCACTCGCCTGCCGGGAGATCGGGATCGCCGATATGGCCACGTCGGTCTTGCCGTGGGCGACGTCGGCCAGGAGGGTGGCCTCGGTCTCGGGCTGGACCTCGGGCCGCAGCCCCAGCCGGCGGGCCACTTCGGCGATGAGGTCGATGTCGAAGCCGACGGGGACGGTCGCGCCCGCGCCCCCGTTGAGGGACTCGAACGGAGCCGTCCCGGGGATCGTCCCCACCAGCAGGATGCCGGACTGGGCGACGGTGTAGTCGCCCGAGTTGGACGCCGGGCTGCTGGCGGCCGGACTGGCGTGAGCCGGCGGGGCCACGCAGGCCGCCTGGACCGACGCCGGGGCCGAGGTGGGGTTGGGCGGCGTCGCGACGGTGGGGGCAGGCTCCTCGCACGCAGCCGCCGACAGCACCCCGACCACCAGGAGTGCAGCGAGCGCCAGCCTGCCCACGGAGCGCAAGGGAGTCGAAGCCGGGCAGGAGCTAGTGCGCGAAAAGGACCAGAAACTGGCAAAACCTGTTGACACCATTGGAAGGTACCAGGAGAATGCTGCGGCGGCACACGGAACGTAGGCGGAAGAAGAATTGAGGCGGAAGAAGAATCGACAAGGGGGGCACATGGGCGAACGTCGTACGCGTCAACGGTTCATTGCGGGTCTGAGCAGTCTCTTCGTGGTCGGCGGGCTCCTCGGAGTGGGCGTCGCGCTCACCGTGGCCCCGGTCGCCGCCCATGCGGCCACCGCCAGCGCCGCGCTCACCATCGGGGTTGACAATGTCACGCCGTCGCCCTGCACCGAGGCTCCCACCGGCACACTGCCCCCGGTGTGCCACAACTTCACCTACGACGACTATTTCCCGAACGGCGTCACCACGCCGACCCTCACCGTCCACTCCGGTGACGTGGTCGGGTTCGCCATGAGCGGTGGGTCGCAGGACGCACTCCACACCGTCACCTTCGAGAAGACGGGCGAGGTCCCCACCCAGACCCTGGCCGCCTACCCGCTGGCAGTGCCCGACCCGGTCACCGGCACCGATGCCGGAGACGACCCCGGGCAGCTGCAGTTCAACCCGTCCCTCTTCTCCCCCACGAGCCTGACGTGTGGCTCGTCGGCGGCAAACCCGTGCGTATACGACGGTACCAGCGATTTGAACTCAGGTGCCCTGCTCCCCGGGACGCCACCCACCTACGTCGAGGTGAGCGCCACCGTGGGGACGGCCGTCCACTTCATGTGCCTGATCCACCCGGGCATGCAGGGTGTGCTGAATGTGGTAGCCACCTCGACGGCCACCACGACGCAGGCTGACGCCAACGCCTGGTCTACCGCCACCTACACCACCGAGACCGCCGAAGCCCTCGCCCGGGAGAACGCGCTGGAGACCGCAGGCGCATCCCACACCACCGACAGCCACGGCGTCAGCAACTGGAACGTCACCGCGGGTGCCGACGGGCTCGCCTCCGACGGGTCGCCGGATCCTTTCGTCCAGTTGTTGGAGATGCTGCCCAGTGTGGTGAACATCAAGCCGGGCGACACCGTCACCTGGAATTCGCCCAGCAACTTCGAGCCGCACACCGTCACGTTCCCGCACAGCGAGGGGCTGACCCTCGGCAGCAAGTACGACTTCGCCCCGCAGGTCTGCGAAACCTCGACCGGCGACGTGCCGGCTGCCGGGCCGCCGCCCACCTTTGGGTGCGCCGGGCCTCCGTTCAGTCCTTCCGGGTTCGAGGTGCACCTCAACCTGGCACCGCTGGGCGGGCACAGCATCACCACCACCGTCACGCAGTCCACCTCGGGCGCCATCTCGTCGTTCCCGCTCGGGCCGGGTGCGCCGGTGACCTCCACCACGTACTCGTTCCCGAACCAGAACTCATTCAGCTACCAGTGCACGATCCACGACAACATGTACGGCGTGATCAACGTCATCGGCAGCCCGGGGTACCGTGAGCTGGGCGCCGATGGCGGGATCTTCAACTTCGGCTCGAGCAGCTTCCAGGGCTCGGCCGGCAGCATCAAGCTGAACAAGCCGGTGGTCGGCGGCGCCGCCACGCCCGACGGCGGTGGCTACTGGGAAGTGGCCTCCGACGGCGGCGTGTTCACCTACGGCGACGCCAAGTTCTACGGCTCAACCGGCAGCATCAAGCTGAACTCGCCCATTGTCGGTATGGCGGCCACGCCCGACGGCGGCGGCTACTGGCTCTTCGCCGCTGACGGCGGGGTGTTCAACTACGGCGACGCCGGGTTCTTCGGCTCCGCCGGCAGCATCAAGCTCAACAAGCCGGTGGTGGCCGGCATGGCCAGCCCCGACGGCCTGGGCTACCTGATGGTGGCGTCGGACGGCGGCGTGTTCACCTACGGCAACTCCCAGTTCCTCGGATCGACCGGCAGCATCAAGCTCAACAAGCCGGTGGTGGGCATCGCCGGGACACCCAGCGGCGGCGGCTACTTCCTGGTGGCCTCCGACGGTGGCATCTTCAACTACGGCGACGCCCTGTTCTTCGGCTCGACCGGCAGCATCAAGCTCAACAAGCCGATCGTCGGGCTCACCACCAGCATCGACGCCAAGGGCTACAACCTCGTGGCGTCCGACGGCGGGGTGTTCAACTACGGGGACACCTCCTTCGTCGGTGGCATGGGCGGGTCGCACCTCAACAGCCCCATCGTGGCGCTGACCCGCTGAGCTTCGCTGCACCGCACGACCGAAGCGCACGGGGGGGCGGGGAAACCCGCCCCCCCGTCGTTGCACCCGGCCCGGTACTGTGAAGGCACCCATGGAGCTCTACAACACCCTGTCGCGCCGCCTGGAACCGCTGCCGCCCGCCCCGGGACCGGTGCGCATGTACTTCTGCGGACCGACGGTCTACCGGAGCATCCACGTCGGTAACGCCCGGCCGTTCGTCATCTCCGCATGGCTCCGGCGCTGGCTGGCCGCCATCGGCTACGACGTGAGGCTGGTCCAGAACATCACCGACGTCAACGACAAGATCTACCAGGCCGCCCGCGCCCAGAAGATCGCCAGCGTCGACCTGGCCGCCACGGCGGCGCAGGCATACATCGACGACACCAGCGCCCTCGGCCTCGGGCGCCCCGACGTGGAGCCCCGGGCCACCGAGACGATTGCCGAGCAGATCGCCCTCATCCAGGACCTGTCCGACCGAGGCCTGGCCTACGCCGCCGACGGCGACGTCTACTTCCGGGTGGGGCGCTACCCGGCGTACGGCGAGCTCTCCGGCCAGCGCCCCGACCAGGTGCAGGAGCAGGAGCCCAACACGCGCAAGGAGGACCCCCGGGACTTCGCCCTGTGGAAGGGCCGCAAGCCCGACGAGGACACCTGGTGGCCCTCACCCTGGGGCGATGGGCGGCCGGGGTGGCACATCGAGTGCTCGGCCATGGCGGAGGCGTTCCTGGGGCCGGCGTTCGAGATCCACGGTGGGGGCCTCGACCTGATCTTCCCGCACCACGAGAACGAGCTGGCCCAGTCCCGGGGGGCGGGGCGGGACTTCGCCAAGATCTGGATGCACAACGGGATGCTCGAGATGTCGGGCGCCGACATGCACAAGTCGCTGGGCAACGACGTCTCCCTGCACAACGCCCTGGCCACCTGGGGGCCGGAGACGCTCCTGGTGTTCTTCCTCTCCGCCCACTGGCACAGCTCGATCGACTTCTCCGACGACGCCCTGAAAGCCGCCCGGGCGCGGGCCGCCGGGTTCCGGGACGCCTTCGCCGGGGGCGGCGCCTCGGCCCGGGAGGCCCCGGACGGGACCTGGGAGGAGCTGGTGGCGGTGCTGGACGACAACTTCAACACCCCGGAGGCCCTGGCCCTGTTCCACCGCTGGCGTTCGGCGGGCTACCTGGCACCGCTCCGCCGGGCGTTGGAGATTTTCGGCCTGAGGTCGCTCACGTCGTCTCGCGACGTGCCCGGGGAGGTGGTCGCCCTGGCAGAGGCCCGGCAGGCCGCCCGGGCGAAGCGGGACTGGGCGGAGTCTGACCGCCTACGGGCGGAGCTGGCGGCGGCGGGCTGGGAAGCCCGGGACACGGCCGAGGGGTTCACGCTGGTCCCGCTGGTCACCGCCACCTAGAGCTGGGTACCGCCACCGGCCGGAGATCCCTTCTCCGTCAGCTGGGCAGCCGGCCGTTCCACACGTCGCCGTCCAGGAGCCGTTCGGCGACCTTCGCCATCGGCATCCCCCGCTCCATCGAGATCCGCTGGATCAGGCGGAAGGCGTCCTCCTCGGACAGCCCGTGGCGGTCCCGCAGCACGCCCTTGGCCCGCTCCACCAGCTTGCGGGTCTCCAGGCGCTCGGTGAGGTTCTTCGACTCGTTGGCCAGTGCCCGGGCCTCGGTCCAGCGTTGCACGGCAACCTCAATGGCCGGCACCAGGTCGGCTTTGTCGAACGGCTTCACCAGGTAGGCCATCACGCCGGCCCGCGTGGCGCGGGCCACCTTGTCCCGGTGGCTGAAGGCGGTGAGGATCAGGACGGCGGCCAACTCCTGCTCGACGATGGTCTCGGCGGCGGACAGGCCGTCGGTCTTGGGCATGACGATGTCCAGGATCACCAGGTCGGGGCGCAGCTGCTCGGCGAGCTTGATGGCGTCGTCGCCGTCGGCAGCCTCGCCGACCACCTCGTAGCCCTCCTCGACCAGCATCTCCCGCAGGTCCATGCGGATGATGGCCTCGTCCTCGGCGATGACGATGCGGGCGCTCACGGCCGCCGTCCTCTCCCGCGGCCCGACGGGGCCGTCTGGTGAGCGTCCAGCTCCTCGACCCCTTCGAACAGGCGCTCCAGCAGCGCGTCGCGCTCGGCGGCCAGGGAGGCGATGTCCGCCCGGGTGCGAGACTCGTGCTTGCGCAGGCGCTCGAGGTCGTCCCGGGCCTCCCGGAACTCACGGTCCGCCAGCGGGGTGCCCGCGACCACCATCCGGGTCTGGGCCTCGTCCACGACGCCGGATTGGAAGGCCACCTGCTCGCCGGCCACGACCAGCTCCTGCTTGGCCCGGGCCAGGCGGCCGGCAAGCTCGTCGAGTTGGTCGTGAATGGTCATGGGCATGGTCCCGCGGTCGTTCGGATAGGCCCGGCTCCCACAGGGTGTGGGAGATTGGTGCGGGAGATTATCGCGTGCTCGTCGGGTCGTTCGCCGTCAAGCCAGCGCCGACAGGACCTCGACTCCCGGGAGGGCGCCCTCCCGCAGGACCACGGGCTGCCCGCCCACCAGCGACACCACCGTGGAGCCCAGGCCCCCGGGCGCCGGCCCACCATCGAGGTAGACCGCAACCGCCTCGCCGAAGACGGCCACGATGGCACCGATCTCCCCCGGGGTCGGCGCCCCGGACCGGTTGGCCGAGGTGGTCGCCAGCGGCCCGGTCCGTTCCAGGAGCGTGCGGGTCGCCGCCAGGGCGGGCACCCGCAGGCCGATGGTTGCCTCGTCACCGCCGAGCGGCGCGGCGAGCCCCGGCCGGCGGGGCACAACCATGGTGAGCGCCCCGGGCCACCAGGCGGCAGCCAGGGCGTCAGCGGCCGGCGAGAACACACCCAGCAACCCCGCATCCCGCGCCGAGGCCACCAGCACCGGCAGCGCCAGGTCAGGCGGGCGGCCCTTCGCCACGAACAGCGCCTTGAGGGCGTCGGTGCGGTCCAGGCGGCCCGCGATGCCGTAGATCGTGTCGGTGGGCAGGACCACCAAGCCTCCCGCCGCGAGGGCCCGGGCGGCTGCCTCGTGCGCCTCGGGGGTTTGGGCAGGCAGAATGGGGGTCACAGGAGGAAGGGATGATCGCGGAATTGAGCAAGCGGCCGAGGGTGCTGATCGTCGGCGGGGGGTTCGGCGGGCTGTCGGCCGCCCGCGGGCTGAAGGAGGCCCCGGTGGACATCACGGTGATCGACCGGCGCAATCATCACCTGTTCCAGCCCCTCCTCTACCAGGTCGCCACCGCCCAGCTGACCGCCAGCGACATCGCCCAGCCCATCCGCCAGGTGCTGCACAACCAGGCGAGCACCGACGTGATCCTGGGGGAGGTCGCCGCCATCGACGTCGGGAGCCGCACCCTCAAGCTCACCGACGGCACCGCCCTGGGCTACGACTACCTTATCGTCGCCGCCGGGGCGGGCCACACCTACTTCGGGCACGACGAGTGGGAGGCCTACGCCCCCAGCATGAAGAACATCGACGACGCCCTGGTGGTGCGGCGCCGGCTCTTGTACGCCTTCGAGGCCGCCGAGCGGGAGGCCGACGCCGATGCCCAGCGGGCGTGGCTGACCTTCGTGATCGTCGGCGGCGGCCCCACCGGCGTGGAGCTGGCCGGCTCCCTGGCCGAGATGGCCCGCCACACCCTCACCGGCGAGTTCCGCCACATCGACCCGGCATCGGCCACGATCATCCTCATCGAGGGCCTCGACCGGCTGCTGCCGACCTTCCCCGAGAAGCTCTCCGCCCGGGCGCGCAAGGACCTGGAGGGCCTGGGGGTCGAGGTGCGGACCGGGACCCTGGTGCGCGACATCGACGACCGGGGGGTGACGGTGGACGGGCACCACATGGCCGCCCACACCGTGCTCTGGGCCGCCGGGGTGCGGGCGTCGCCCCTGGGCGAGGCGCTCGGGGCGCCGCTCGACAAATCCGGGCGGGTGCTGGTCGAGCCCGACCTCTCCATCCCCGGCCACCCCGAGGTGTTCGTCGTCGGCGACCTGGCGGCCGTGCTCCAGGACGGGGAGGTGGTGCCCGGGGTCGCCCAGGGTGCCCTGCAGGGCGGCAAGCACGCCGCCGAGACCATCATCGGCCGGCTCGAGGGGTGGGGGCCGAAACCCTTCCACTACAAGGACAAGGGCATGCTGGCCACTATCGGCCGGGCCGACGCGGTGGCGGACCTGCCCGGCGTCAGGCTCTCCGGGCTCCCCGCCTGGCTGGTGTGGGCCGGGGTGCACATCTACTTCCTGATCGGCTTCCGCAACCGTTTCGCCGTCATGGCCTCGTGGAGCTGGGCATTCCTGACCGGCGACCGGCACGCCCGCCTCATCACCGGCCCCCCGCCCCGGCCCCCCGGGAAAGACCCGAGCCCGCAGGCCTGAGCGGCCGGCACCGGGACCGCCGGAAACGGTGGCATCATGTCCCCATGAGCCGCTTGCGGCTTCTGGTGCGAGTGGGGGCCGGCGCTGCCGGTGGGCTCCTGGTGGCGGTCGCCACGCTGGCGTTCCTCCTCGGGAACCCGGCGGCCGGAGCGGCCAGCACCAAGCCGGTCCTGACGCTCAACCTGACCGGGGTCGTCGACCCCTTCATGGCGACCTACATCGAGCGGGGCATCGCCGCCGCCGAGGCCGGCCACGACCCGGCGGTCCTCATCACCATCGACACCCCGGGCGGGCTCGACTCTTCGATGCGGGGCATCGTGCACGCCATCCTGGGAAGCTCGGTGCCGGTCGTCTGCTACACGCCGCCGGGGGCCCGGGCCGCCTCGGCGGGCACCTTCGTCATGGAGGCCTGCCCGATCAACGGGATGGCGCCCGGCAGTGAGATCGGTGCCGCCCACCCGGTGGGGATCTCGGGCGCCATCGAGACCGCCAAGGTGGTCAACGACGCCGCCGCCTTCATCGCCGGCCTCGCCTCCCGGCAGGGCCGCAACGCCACCTGGGCGACCGGTGCGGTGCGGAACTCGACCAGTCTCGACGCCGCCGGGGCGCTGACCCGCAACGTCGTCGACTTCGTCGCCCCGAGCGCGACGGCGATGCTGGCTGACGCCGGCCGCTGCACCGCCGGGGCCGGGACCCCCACCACGGGAGCGGACCGCAGCGCCGCCTACCGCGTCCCGACGTGCGGCGCCCCCACACAGGCCTTCGGCCCGACGGTCGGCGAGCGCCTCTTCCACGCCGTCGCCGACCCCAGCATCGCCTTCATCCTGCTGGACATCGGCCTGGTGGCCCTCATCGTCTGGGCCTTCCACCCCGGGTTCCACCCCCCGCTTGCCGTCGGCGTGGTCAGCCTCGCTCTCGGGCTGGCCATCCTCCAGACCCTCCCGGTGCGGCTGGCCGGTGTCTTCCTGCTGGTGGTGGCCGCCGTGCTCCTGGTGCTGGACATCAAGGCGAAGGTGCACGGCATCCTCACCACCGGCGGGGTCGTCGTGCTGGTCCTCGGTGGGCTGCTGCTGTTCAACCCCTCGGTGCCGAGCGCCCGGGTCTCCCCACTGCTGCTCTACCCGCTCCCGGTGGCCATCGGCGTCATGACCTTCTTCCTGCTCCGGGCTCTGGCCGCCGCCAAGCAGGAGCCGCTGCACGCCGGCGTCGGCGCCCTGCCCGGGACCATGGCGGTCGCCGAGACCGCGCTCACCCCCCTGGGCCGGGTGCGCCTGCGGGGCGAGTCCTGGGCGGCGGAGTCGGTGGGCGGCGAGGTGGCGGCGGGCACACCGGTTCGGATAGTACGTGCCCGAGGCCTGACTCTGGAGGTCTTCCCCGAGCCCGCCGCCGATATGGGAACCGGCTTGGGGTCCGCAACGAAAGGGGCGTAGCCGATGGAAGCGCTGATCGCGATTGCGGTGGTGGTGGTCGTCGTGCTGATCATCATCGCCAAGGCCATCCGGGTGGTGAAGGAGTACCAGCGGGTCGTGCTGTTCCGCCTGGGCCGGGCCATCGGCCTGCGGGGGCCGGGGCTGGTGTTCATTACGCCGGTGGTCGACCGGGCGGTGATGGTGGACCTCCGGGAGCAGTACCTGGAGATCCCCAAGCAGACGGCGATCACCGAGGACAACGCCGCCATCAACATCGACTTCATCATCTTCTACAAGGTGGTGGACGCCGAGATGTCGGTGCTGCAGGTGCAGAACTTCGCCGGGGCGGCGCTGAACATCGCTGCCACCACCCTGCGCAGCGTCGTGGGCGACATGACCCTGGACGAGGTCCTCTCCAAGCGGGACCAGATGAACCAGGTGCTGCAGGTGAAGCTGGACGAGGTCACCGAGCGCTGGGGCGTCAAGGTGGGCAACGTCGAGGTGCGGGAGATCGTGCCCCCGCCCCCGGTGCTGGATGCCATGACCCGGCAGATGTCGGCCGAGCGCACCCGGCGGGCCGTGGTCACCGAGGCCGAGGGGTCGAAGCAGTCGCAGATCACCGTCGCCGAGGGCCAGAAGCAGGCAGCGATCCTGTCCGCCGAGGGCGACCGCCAGGCCGCCATCCTGCGGGCCGAGGGATTCTCCCTGGCCCTGGGCAAGATCTTCGAGGTGGCCCGAGGCCTGGATGCCAACACCATGAGCCTGCAGTACCTCGACGCCCTGAAGCAGATCGGCGCCTCGCCCTCCACCAAGTTCGTGGTGCCGATGGAGCTGGCCGGGCTGCTGAGCTCGGTGACCGGCTTGACCGGCAAGGCGTTCGGCAACGGGGGGCCGCCCGCACCCCACGACTAGGGATTTCTACTAGTCCCGACCTGGTCCCTTTGCACTATGGAGGCCACCGGTCGGCCCGCCGATAGAAGGGAAGGGAGGACCTTTTCCCGTTCCCTGGAGGTTGCCGGTGTCACGGTTGTCGCTGAAGGCGCGGGCCCTGATCGTGCTCGGCGCTGTGCTCATCCCGGCGTTCCTCGCCATCGCCGCGGTGCAGGCCGGGCCGAAGTCCCTCCTGCTCCAGTACGGGGCCCACGTCACCGCCAGCCTGGCGGCCAAGGACCTCGACGCCCACCTGGGCGACGCCCACCTCCTCGCCGCCGAGCTCCTGGATGCCGCCAGCGGAGCGGAGACCCAGCAGCTCACCACCCAGCTGCTCAACCAGGCGGTGCCGGCAGTGGATCTCGGCCTGCAGACCATGCGGGGCCTGCAGGACGACGACCCGGCCGCACAGCAGTCGGCCCTGAACACCATTGCCGGCGCATGGCTCCGGTTCAAGACCCTCTGGGCGACGCAGGGTCTGGCGCCCCTGACCGACGCCGCCCGGGCGCCGGAGCTGGACCAATTGGATGCCCTCTTCACCCCGATGGAGGCCGGCTCCGAGTCACTGGCCGAGGCCGAGACCACCCAGGCGCAGACCGCCTACCACCGGGCACTGCGCAATTACCAGTCCACGGTGTGGGTGATGCGGGGCCTCCTGCTGGCCGGCCTTGCGCTGAGCGCAGCGGTGATGCTCTGGCTGGTCCGGGGCATCCTGCCGCGGACCGCGGCCTACGCCCGCTTCGCCGAGCGCATGGCCGACGGCGACTACAGCGAAGCCCCGGAGGTCAAGGGCAACGATGAGATCGGGCGCCTCGGCCACACCCTCGCCGCCATGGCGGCCCGGCAGCGCACCGCCGGGGAGTACGAGGCCACCCAGCTCGAGTTCGGCGACAACCTGCAGATGACCGAGAACGAGGAGGAGGCCCACGACCTCCTGAAGCGCCATCTGGAGCGGTCGATCCCGGCCAGCACGGTGACGGTCCTCAACCGCAACAACAGCGCCGACCGGCTGGAGGCCAAGACCGACGTGCCCGCCGGCTCGCCGCTGCGCACCTCGCTGCAGGGGGCGGAGCCCCGCTCGTGCCTGGCCATCCGCCTCAGCCGGCGCCACACCGAGGGCGGGGCCGCTCCCCTGCTCCCGTGCTCGGTGTGCTCGGGCTGCCCGGGCATGTCGGCGTGCACCCCGCTGCTGGTGGGCGGCGAGGTGATCGGCTCGGTGCTGGTCAACGGCCCCCAGCCGCTGGCCGAGGAGCAGGACCGCCGGATCCGGGAGACGGTGACCCAGTCCGCCCCGGTGCTGGCCAACCTGCGCAACCTGGCCATCGCCCAGCTCCGGGCGGCCACCGACGCCCTCACCGGGCTCGCCAACCGCCGGGCGGTGGACGACACCCTGAAGCGGATGGTGGCCCAGTCCTCCCGCACCCTGACGCCGCTGAGCGCCCTCCTGTTCGACCTCGACCTCTTCAAGCAGCTCAACGACACCTACGGCCATGGCCACGGCGACGAGGTCCTGGCCGCCGTCGGCGCCGCCCTGCGGGCGACGCTGCGGGACAGCGACTTCGCCGGCCGCTACGGCGGCGAGGAGTTCCTCGTCCTGCTCCCGGCCACCGGCGTCGACGGTGCGGCCGTGCTGGCGGACAAGATCCGGGAGGCGGTGGCGGAGATCTTCGTGCCGAGCGTGGAGCGGGCGATCACGATCAGCGTCGGGGTCGCCACGATCCCGGACCACGCCGCCGACGCCGACTCGCTCCTGCGCTCCGCCGACCGGGCCCTGTACGCCGCCAAGAGCGGGGGCCGCAACCGGGTGGAGGTAGCCATCCCCGGGGGCCACGCCCGGGAGGAGGAGCGAGCGCACCCGGCGGCGTAGAGCCTGTGCGGAGTGCGGTGGCCCCACGGTGGCCCCACGGTGGCCCCGGCGTTGGCCCCCGCGGGCATAGTTGGCGGCGTGGTACAGCCAGGGGATGTACTACTCCACCAACCATCTCCGGACCGTCCCCGAACTGGGCTCGTGCCGGGGACGGGATTCGAACCCGCATGGGCTTGCGCCCAGATGGGTTTGAGCCATCCGCCTCAGACCGTTGGGCTACCCCGGCCCTCCGAGTGTACCGGGCACCGCCGCCCGCCCGCACTACCCCGTCGGTAGCCCCTTCGCGCTAGTCCGCACGGGCTACGTGACATTCGCCATTGGGCGCCTCGTGGGGGAGCCCGATATACCTTGCATGGAACCCCTCGCCAAAGCCGAACGGCTCAGCAGGTGGATCGATGCCGGCGGCAAGCGCCACCCGATCCTCGAGGACCTCAACTTCGTGATTCCCCGAGGGAGCCTCTTCGTCATCAACGGGCCCTCGGGCAGCGGCAAGTCCACCTTGCTGAACCTGCTCACCGGCGTTGACCGCCCCAGCAGCGGCGGCATCCTGTTCTCGCACGAGCGCATGCCCGACAAGGGCGAGAACGCCCTGGCGCAGTGGCGGGGCCGCACCTTCGGGATCGTGTTCCAGTCCTTCCAGCTCATCCCCACGCTGTCCGCCCTCGACAACGTCATCCTGGCCCTCGAGCTGGGCAAGGGTCACTTCCTGCGCAAGCACTGGGCCTCCCGGGCGCTGGAGTGCCTGGCCCAGTTCGACGTCGCCGACCTGGCCCACCGCCTGCCGAGGCAGATGTCCGGCGGCCAGCAGCAGCGGGTGGCCATCGCCCGGGCCATGGCCAACGACCCCCCGATCGTCGTCGCCGACGAGCCCACCGGCAACCTCGACACCACCGCCGCCAGCGGCGTGATCGAGGCCCTGCGGGGCCTGGTCGCCCGGGGCAAGACCGTGGTGCTCGTCACCCACGACGCCGACATCGCCCGCCGGGGTACCGCCGGGATCGATCTGATGGACGGCCGGATCGTCGGCCGCAGGCTCGCACCCGCCTTCGTCGCCGCGTAACCACCGCCACCGAACCCAGAAGGGGGGCCGGACCACGATGCGGTTCTCGGCCCCCGGCTACTCGGCCCGTCGCTTCTCCGCCCTGGCGCGGAAGTCGCTGGCGGACGTCGCCCAGCGCCCGGCCCGCTCCAGCCTGGTGGTGCTCGGCATCGCCGTCGGGGTGGCCGGCCTGTGCGCCATCAACCTCTCGTCCCGGGCCATCGTGGGGGCGCAGGCCGCCCTGGTGAACTCGGGCCACACCGCCGACGTGCAGGTCGTCACCACCGGCACCAACCCCGCCCTGGCGGGCGCCCTGCAAGCGGTGCCCAACGTCAAGGCCGCCGAGCTGGCCACCGTGTACCAGGGCCTGTGGGAGATCTCGGCCGCACCCGGCCAGGTCAACCTGCAGATCACCGCCTACCCCAACCCCGCCCACATCGCCGTCCAGCCCTTCGAGCTCACCAGCGGGCACCTGCCCGGGCCGGGCCAGATCGTCATGGACTCGACCGACCGCGGCTATCAGGGCTTCACGCTGGGCGACACCGTGGACCTGCGCACTGCCAGCGGCGACGTCCTGCTCACCGTCGTCGGCACCGCCCGGGCGATGGGCCAGGGCAGCGCCTCGCTGGTCGGCACCGCCCGGGGCTACATGTCGACCGCCGGCCTCGCCGCCATCAGCGGGCTCACCAAGCCCAACCTCGCCCTCATCGAGGTGACCAACGAGAGTCAGGCCCAAGACACCGCGAAAGCGGCCGAGGCCGTGCTGCGCAAGGGCGGGAGCACGGTGGTCGGCACCGTCTTGGGCTCGGGCGGCGTGGCGAGCAGCGAGGTCCGGGGCCTCTACCTCGTCCTCGACACCCTGTCGGCCGCCGCCCTCCTGCTGGCTGCGCTCCTCATCCTCAACACCATCACCGCCCTGGTGGCCGAGCAGCAGCCTTCGATGGGCATCATGAAGGCGCTGGGCGGGACCCGCAACGCCGTGGTGCGGGGCTACCTGACCACCGTGTCGATCTACGCGCTCGCCGGGACCACCCTCGGCCTCCTCGCCGGCGTGCTCGGGGGCCACTGGCTGACCGGGGTGCTGGCCAACGCCATCGTGCTCGACACCGGGCGGCTCCCCCTCGATCTCGGCGTCCTCGCCCTGAGCGCCGCCCTCGGCCTGGTGGTGCCGGTGCTGGCGGCGATGGGGCCGATCTGGTGGGGCACGAAGGTCACGGTGCGGGAGGCCCTGGGCGGCCAGCGCTCCGGCGCCCGCGAGCTGGCCCTGCCGGCATGGCTCTCCCGGGTCGCCGCCCTGCCCCGCACGATGTGGCTCGGCCTGGCGGGCGCCTTCCGGCGGCCGGTGCGGGCGGCACTCACCCTGGCTGCGCTCGCCTGCGCGGCGACCACCTTCCTGGCGATCCAGACCACCAGCTACTCGTTCAACCGGTTCCTCGACAATCTGTCGGGGCAGTTCCACGCCGACATCTACGCCCAGACCGCCCAGCCCCGCTCGGCCGCCTCGCTGAATGACACCCTGAAGGCCCTCCCGAACGTCGCCGCCACCGAGCCGTTCAACGAGTCGGCGGCCAGCTCGTCGTGGGGCAACGTCATCCTCGAGGGGACCGCCCCCACCCCCGCCCTCTACCAGCTCCAGGTGGTGGCCGGCCACTGGGTGGCGCCCGGGCAGGCCAACCAGCTGCTGGTGAACGAGGAGCTCCTCGCCCGGACGGGCGTGCAGGTGGGCGGGACGATCACGCTGGCCACCGCCACGCGCAGCCAGAGCTGGACGGTCGTCGGCGTGGTCCACGACGTCAACACCGGCCTGGGGACCGCCGGGGTGGCGGTGACCACCCTGGACAACTTCGATGCCTTCGAGGGCCTTTCCCCCGGCTCGACCATGGGCCTCATGGTGCGCACCACCACCCATGGCGCCGCCGCCGTCGGCGCCGCGGCCAACCAGGTGGAGGACGCCCTCCTGAAACAGGGCCTCAGCGCCTCGGTACGCACCGCGGCGGAGAACCTGCAGCGCACCCGGGACGAGTTCGGTGTCCTCAGCCTGCTCCTCAAGTCGGTGGCGGCCATCGTGGCGCTGATCGGCATCCTCGGGCTGTCCAGCACGCTGGCGACCTCGGTGCTCGAGCGCCGCCGGGAGATGGGCACGCTGCGGGCGCTGGGGGCCAGCAGCCAGAAGGTCGCCTCGGTGTTCGTGGTCGAGGCGCTGTCCCTCGCCGGGATCGCCGTGCTGGTGGCCACCGCCCTCGGCATCCCGCTGGCCTACGCCTTCGTCCACCTGATCGACAACGCAGTGGTGAACTTCGGCTTCGCCTTCAACCCCGCCATCCTGGTGGCGATGGCGGTGTTCACCATCGGCGTCTCGCTGGTCGCCGCCGTGGTGCCCGCCTACGGGGCCGGCCGGCTGGCGGTGGCCGACTGCCTGCGCTACGAGTAGGGCGCCCTCGATCTGCGCACGATTTAGCTCCTTAGCGAGGTTAGACTTCTAAGTAAGCAACAAAAGCCGTGCTGCGCACGGCTTTTGTGCCCCACCTCGCCCAGTGCCCCAGCTGCGGGCGCACGCACTCGATGCAGCAGGAGACCGGCCCGTTTGCAGCCTGTCGCCCCGGGGGACATGATCGGGGTATGAGCCTCGTCGCCGAGCGCACCATCCCGGGCCGGGTCGCCGCTCTCCGGGCCACCTTCGACTCCGGCCGCACCCGGCCCATCGACTGGCGCAAGGCGCAGCTCAAGGGCTTCCGCCGGCTGCTGACCGAGGGCGAGGCCGAGCTGGCCGCCGCCATGGGGTCCGACCTCGGCAAGGCCCCCGCCGAGGCCTGGATGACCGAAACCCGATTCGTCGACAGGGAGGTGGGCTACACGCTCTCCCACCTCCACGGGTGGATGTCGCCCGAGCACGTGCACGTCCCGGTGGTGCTGCAGCCCGGCCGGGCGAAGGTGGTGCCCGAGCCCCTCGGCGTCGCGCTGGTCATCGCCCCGTGGAACTACCCGGTCCAGCTGCTGGTGCTGCCGATGGCGTCGGCAGTCGCCGCCGGCAACTGCGTGGTGGGCAAGCCTTCCGAACTGGCCCCGGCCACCTCGGAGACGATCGCCCGCCTGGTGCCGAAGTACCTCGACACCGACGCCGTCGCCATCGTCGAGGGCGGGGCCGAGGCGGCGACCGAGCTGCTCGCCCAGCGCTTCGACCACATCCTGTACACCGGCAGCGCCCGGGTGGGGCGCATCGTGCTGGAGGCGGCCATCCCCAACCTGACCCCGGTGACGCTGGAGCTGGGCGGCAAGTGCCCGGCCATCGTGGACAAGGACGCCGCCCTGGGCGTCGTCGCCCGCCGGCTGGCCTACGGCAAGTGGCTGAACGCCGGGCAGACCTGCGTGGCCCCGGACTACGTGCTGGTGCACGAGGACATGGAGCAGGCCCTGGTGGCCAAGCTCACCGAGCTGCTGCACGACTTCTACGGCGACGACCCCAAAGCCAGCCCGGACTACGGGCGCATCGTGAGCGACGCCCACTTCGCCCGCCTGACCGGGCTGCTGCAGGCGGGCGGGTTCGCCGAGACGGTCACCGGGGGCCTCGCCACCGCCGATCCGGCGACGCGGTACCTCGCCCCGACCATCGTCCGGCGGGTGGCCACCGACGCCGCCCTCATGGGCGAGGAGATCTTCGGCCCCATCCTCCCCATCATCCCGGTGGCCAGCATGGACGAGGCGGTGGCCTTTGTGAACGCCCGGCCCAAGCCGCTGGCGCTCTACGTGTTCACCAGCCACGGCTCCGTGGCAGATGACATCCTGGACCGGACGTCCTCGGGCAGCGCGTGCGTGAACACGTGCACGGTGCAGCTGGCCGTGCCCGGGCTGCCGTTCGGCGGGGTCGGGGCGAGCGGCTCGGGCGCCTACCACGGCCGGACCGGGTTCGACACCTTCAGCCACCGCAAGGCGGTGCTCTCCAAGCCTGCCCTGCCCGAACCGCCGCTGCAGTACCCGCCCTACACCAACACCCGCCAGGGCGTGCTGCGCAAGATCTACTGACGGGCCTTCGATTACACCGGACCGCGGCCCCGGCTCACCGGCACGGAGTTCTGTGGACTTTTTTCCGCCAAAAAGACGGCAAAAACGTCCCCAGAACTTTGGCCGAAACGGACTGATCCCTAGTAGGTCTCTCCCTGCAGGCCCGTGACGTAGCGGTGGAAGGCCAGGTGGTCGCTCACGAACTCCCGCTCCTCGCCCGAGGCGGCCTCCCGCACCACCACGCGGTCGGCGGTGCCGGCCGGCCCCTCGACGTCCTCCTCGACGCTCGCCACTTCCCACCCGGCCTCGACCAGCCCGCGCAGTTCCTCCAGGATCGGGTCGTCTCCCCAACCAGCCACGTTGCCCCTCCCTCCTCTACCGTTCGACGAGTGACCTCAGTGCAGTTGGTCCAGCGCCCGGCGGATCTCCCGGGCGAGGGCCGAGACCCCGGCGGCGTCGTCGGCCAGCACCCGCTTCACCAGCGCGCTGCCCACGATGACCCCGTCGGCCAGGCGGGCGGCCGCGGACGCACTGGCCCCGCTCGAGATCCCCACCCCGAGGAGCACGGGCAGCCGGGTGTGCGGCCGGATGCGCACCACCAGGCCCATCGCCGCCGAGGAGAGCGCCTCCTGCTCGCCGGTCACCCCCAGGCGCGAGACCGCATAGATGAAGCCGGAGGAGCCCCGGGCCAGCATGGCGGCCCGCTCCAGGCTCGTCGTCGGGGCGATGAGCTGCACGAGAGCCATGCCCCGGGGCGCCAGCGCCTCCCGCAGCTCGGCGGACTCCTCGAAGGGCAGGTCGGGGACGATCATGCCCGAGGCACCCGCCTGGCGCAGGGACTCGGCAAAGTGCTCGGCCCCCAGGGCGTGCACCGGGTTGTAGTAGGTCATGGCCACCAGCGGGACCTCGGCGTAGCGCCGGGCATTGCGGATCAGCTCGAAGCTGCGCTCGATGCTGATCCCGCTCTGGAGCGCCTGGGTGGAGGCCGCCTGAATCACCGGGCCGTCCATGACCGGGTCGGAGAAGGGCACCCCCACCTCGATGGCGTCGGCGATGCCCGACAGCTCGGCGATGAGGTCGACGAAGCGCTGCGGGGTCGGCAGCCCGGCGGTCAGGTACGGCACGAAGAGCTTGCGCCCACCTGATCGGGCGGACTGGAGGCGCTCCTCGAGCTCGGTAGCCCGGGCGGCGGGCGGGCGGGCCCCCACCTACGAGGAGGGCGCCAGGCCCAGCGTCCGGGCGACCACCTCGACATCCTTGTCGCCCCGGCCCGAGAGGTTGACCAGCACGTTGGCACCCCGGCCCATCTCGCGGGCCAGGTCCACGGCCCGGGCAACGGCGTGCGCCGACTCCAGGGCCGGGATGATCCCCTCGGTGCGGGCCAGCAGCTGGAAGGCGGCCAAAGCCTCGCGGTCGTCCGCCGCCAGGTAGCGCACCCGGCCCGAGTCCTTCAGCCAGGAGTGCTCGGGACCGACCCCCGGGTAGTCCAGCCCCGCCGAGATCGAGTGCGCCTCCTGGATCTGGCCGGCGGCGTCCTGCAGCACGTAGGAGCGGGCGCCGTGCAGCACGCCCGGCCCCCCCTTGGACAAGGTGGCGGCGTGCCGGGCGGTGCCCAGGCCCTCCCCGGCGGCCTCGACGCCGTACAGGCGCACCTCGTCGTCGACGAAGCCCCGGAAGATGCCGATGGCGTTGGAGCCCCCGCCCACGCAGGCCACCACAGCATCCGGCAGCGCCCCGGTGACCTGGAGGAACTGGCCCTTGGCCTCGTCACCGATCACCCGCTGGAAGTCGGCGACCAGGGCCGGGAACGGGTGCGGGCCGACCACCGAGCCGATGACGTAGTGGGTGGTCTCGACGTTCTCCACCCAGTCCCGGAAGGCCTCGTTGATGGCGTCTTTCAGCGTCTGCGAGCCGGCCGCTACCGGGCGCACCTCGGCGCCCAGCAACCGCATCCGGGCGACGTTCAACGCCTGGCGCCGGGTGTCCTCGACGCCCATGTAGACCACTGCCGGGATCCCGAACCAGGCCGCCGCGGTGGCGGTGGCGACCCCGTGCTGGCCGGCCCCGGTCTCGGCGATCACCCGGCGCTTGCCCATCCGTTGGGCCAGCAGGAGCTGGCCGAGGGTGTTGTTGATCTTGTGGGCGCCGGTGAAAGCGGCGTCCTCCCGCTTCAGCCACAGCTCGGCACCGCCCACCTCCTTGGTCAGGCGGCGGGCGTGGTAGAGCGGCGTCGGCCGGCCGGCGACCTCGCGGAGCAGCGAGTGGAACTCGTCCTGGAACCCCGGGTCGTGCATCGCCTCGAGGCGGGCCTTGTCCAGCTCCTCCAGAGCGCCGACCAGCACCTCGGGGGCGTAGCGCCCGCCGTAGGGGCCGAACCACCCGCGGGCGTCGGGCAGTGCGTCGGAGGTGGAAGTGGGAGCCATGGGTGGTTGGGAGTTTAGCGGTCGGACGAAACGGGCTCGGGCTCGAGGTCCTCGTCGGTCTCCGGGTCGGGCTCCTCCCGGCCGAGCAACGTGGCGGTGGCGGCCGCCGGGTCCGGAGCCCGCATCAGCGTCTCGCCCACCAGCATGGCGTCCACGTCGGCCTCCTCCAGGGCGGTCACGTCGGCCCGGGTGGCGATCCCGCTCTCGGCCACCACGACCACATCCGGGGGGATCCGCGGCCGCATCCGGATGGCGAGCCCGGTATCCACCGCGAACGTGCGCAGGTCGCGCTGGTTGACCCCGACGATGGCGGGCTCGACGGCGAAGGCGGCGTCCAGCTCCCACTCGTCGTGGATCTCGACGAGGGCGGCCAGGCCATAGTCCCGGGCGGCGGCAGCCAACTCGGCATAGCGCCCGGGGTCCCGGAGGGCGGCGACGATCAGCAGGATGGCGTCGGCGCCCGCCAGCCGGGCCTCGACCACCTGGTACGGCTCGAGGACGAAGTCCTTGCGGATGGCCGGGAGGGCGGTGACCCGGCGGGCGGCCTGCAGGTCGGCCAGGGAACCGGAGAAGAAGTCGGGCTCGGTGAGCACCGACAGCGCCCGGGCGCCGCCCCGCTCGTACGCCCGGGCGGTGCGCTGCGGCGTGGCGTCGGCCCGGATGGCGCCCTTGGAGGGGGAGCGGCGCTTGAACTCGGCGATCAGGGAAATGCCTTCCGCCCGCAGAGCACCCGTGAAGTCCCGGGGCGACCCGACCTCCCGGACGTCGCGCTCCAGGTCGCCCAGCGAGCGGCGGGCCTGGGCGTCCACCAATCGGCGCCGGGTAGCGTCGAGGATGCGGTCGAGGTAGGTGTCCATGGCGGTCCGCGGACCCTACCACCGGCCTGGGGCAGGGCCGGGGCCGGCCGGCTACTGCTGGACCAGCATCACCGCCGAGCCCCCGAGCACCACCGCCCGGTCGAGCGCCTCCTGGAGGTCATTCGGTAGCCGGCTCAGAACCCGAAGACGTGCAGCACCACGTCCCGGGTGCGGGCCCCGTCCAGCTCCACCAGCATCAGGCGCTGCCAGCGCCCCAGCAGCGGCCGCCCGGCTCCCACCGGGATGGTGTGCGAGGCGCCCCCCATGAGCATGTGGGCGATATGACTGTGCCCGTTCACCGGCTCCTCCCAGTCCCCCACGTTCTGGTACCGGCGGGTGAGGTCGTCGTGGGCGTAGTAGCTGTCGGTGGGTGCCAGGGCGTCCAGGCGCTTGCGGAAGTCCTCCAGCAGCCCGTCCTCGAACTCCCCCAGCACCAGGGTGCAGGTGGTGTGGGCACAGAAGGCCACGGCGCAGCCCTCCGTCACGCCGGAATCCTTGACCGCCCGCTCGAGGTCCTCGGTGACGTCCACGACGTCGAGGCGGCCTGCTGGCGTGACCTGGAGTGTCGTCGTTGCTGATCTCACTGCAGTAGCCCTCCTTGCACATGCGTCAGTGGGGGCTCGACAAGCGAGCCGGAACCCATCCCGGGACCCATCGAGGATCCCGAGTCCCACGCTGGAACTACGAACCGGAACGTCGCCCCGCCCTGCTGCCCGTGCTCCGCCCAGATGCGGCCGCCGTGGGCCTCCACCACCGAACGGGCAATGGCCAGCCCGATGCCCGTGCCCCCGTCGCTGCGCGCCCGGGAGCCGTCCACCCGGTAGAACCGCTCGAACACCCGGGCCAGGTGCTCGTCGGGGATGCCCGCCCCCAGGTCCTCCACCGACACCGAGCACGCCCCATTCTCGACGTGAGCGCCCACGGTGACCGTCCCGCCGGCCGGGCTGAACCGGAAAGCGTTATCCAATAGGTTGTAGAGCACCTGGTGCAAACGCTCCCGGTCCGCCCGCAGCGGCGGCAGGCCGGGCTCCACCTCGTTGTGCACCGCCACCGCCCGCTCGGCCCGGGCCACGCCCACCTCGGCAGCCACCTGGTCCACCAGCGGGGAGAGGCGCACGGGCTCCAGCTCGAGGGGGACGTCGCCCGACTCCAGCCGGGAGAGATCGAGAAGCTGGTCCACCAGGCGGGCAAGGCGCTCGCACTGGCCGAGCATCAGGGCCAGCACGGCCATGTTGGGCTCCTCGACGCCGTCCAGCAGGTTCTCCAGGTGGGCCTGCAGGGCCGAGATCGGCGTCTTCAGCTCGTGGCTGACATTGCCCACCAGCTCCCGGCGCATGCGCTCGACGCCCTCCAGCTGCGACGCCATGCGGTTGAAGGCCTCGGCCAGCTGGCCGACCTCGTCCCGGGAGCGGGCGGTGACCCGGTCCCGGTAGTCGCCCCGGGCCATCCGGCGGGCGGCGGCGGCCATCTCGCGCAGCGGCGTGGTCATGCCCCGGGCGAGGAAGCGGGCGCTCAGCAGGGCGAGGGCGGCGGCGGCGATCCCGGCCGCCAGCAGCTGCCACCAGAACCCGCGGAGCAACTCGGCGGTGGCCGACACCGCCCCGGTGGCGGCGCTGACCGGGGTGCCGACGTAGACCGCCCCGGTGACCGCACCGGCGCGCACGACGGGCACGCCGACGTAGGCGACCCCGCCCACGGTCCCGCTGTCCACCACGCCGTCCAGCGCCTTGGTGACCGACGCAGGCAGGGGCATCGACGACTGCAGCACGTGGCCGGCATCGTCCACCACCAGCGCGAAGCGGCCAGCCCGGGCAGCGGCGGCGCTCAGCGATGCCGAGGGCGCCCCGGCGGGGCTGAACGCCTGGGCGGCCAGGCCGCGGGCGTCGGTCAGGGACTGGCGGAACACCAGCTCGCGCTCCGAGTCCCGCAGGGCGAAGCCCACCAGCAGGTAGAGGGTGACCACGGTGACCGCGACCGCGAAGACGGTGATGGAGCCGAGCTTGGCCCGGATGGTGGGGAGGCGGTCGAGGGGCCGGAACTCTCCGAGGCGCCTCACGGCGCGGGCTCACAGAAGGCGTAGCCCACCCAGTGCACGGTGCGGATGTAACGGGGCTCGGCGGAGTCCTCCCCCAGCTTGCGCCGGATGCGGGCGACATGGCTGTCCACCACCCGGCCCCCGGCGTGGTCCCGGTAGCCCCAGACCCGCTCCATCAGCTGCTCCCGGGCGAAGACGACGCCGGGTACCTGGGCCAGCGCCAGCAGGATCTCGAACTCCAGGGGCGTGAGGGGGATCTCGCTGCCGTCGCGCACGACCCGGCGGCGGGAGGCGTCGATGGTCAGATCGAAGCGCTGCAGGATGTCCACCGCGGCGACTGCCCCGCGGGCCTCCACCCGCTCCATCCGGCGCAGGATGGCGCGCACCCGGGCGGCGAGCTCGCGCAGGGAGAACGGCTTGGTCAGGTAGTCGTCCGCCCCGACGGCGAACCCGGCGATCATGTCGGTCTCCTGGGTGCGGGCGGTGAGCATCAGCACCGGCACCCAGTCCCGCTTCTGGATCTCCCGGCACACCTCGAGGCCGTCCATGCCCGGCAGCATCAGGTCGAGGATCACCAGGTCGGGGGCCTCGGCGTCGATCTCCGCCAGAGCGGTCAGCCCGTCGCCGGCCACCCGCACCACGTACCCCTCGCTCACCAACCGGGCGCGCACGGCGTCCACCAGCGCCTCCTCGTCGTCCACCACCAGGATGCTGCGCGCGGGCACGGCCCGGAGGGCCTGAGCAGGCTTCATATCCCCACGATCCTACGGTGAATCAGAGCCTTGACTCCCGCCCCGGTGTTGAGAAGGTGTGAAGGCTTTGTTGCAAAGCGTGCTCGCCCGTTGCGCGCTCAGCGGGCAACGCGGGCAGTACCGCATCAGAGGAAAGCCAGCCCGGGCAGGGCGAGCAGGCACTTCATGGTCCCGCCCACCTGGGAGTCACACCCCAGGTCGGCCACGCCCACCGGTTCGCCGACCAGCCCGTCCCGTGCCACCGGTACTCCTGAAGGCGGGGGGCCGCCACCCCGGCCCGGACCTGTGGTCGGCCGCCACCTACGCCGGATCGGCCTGCCGCAGCCGTCCGGCGATCTGGGCCGCGGTCAGGAGGGCCTTCGCCTTGTTCACCGACTCCCACCACTCCTTGCCCGGGTCCGAGTCGGCCACGATGCCCCCACCCGCCTGGATGTGGAACTGCCCCCCGGCGATGTAGGCGGTGCGCAGGGCAATGCAGGTGTCGAGGTTGCCGGAGAAGTCGAAGTAGCCCACCACGCCGGCGTAGGGCCCCCGGCGGGTGGGCTCCAGCTCGTCGATGATCTCCATCGCCCGGATCTTGGGCGCCCCGGACACCGTCCCGGCGGGGAACGAGGCGTAGAGGGCGTCCAGGGCGCTGCAGCCGTCCCGTAGCTCGCCGCCCACCTGGGAGACCAGGTGCATGATGTGGCTGTAGCGCTCGACCACCATCAGTTCCTCCACCCGCACGCTCCCCCACCGGCTGACCCGGCCGACATCGTTGCGGGCGAGGTCGACCAGCATGATGTGCTCGGCCCGCTCCTTCTCGTCGGCCACCAGCTCGGCGGCCAGGGCGGCGTCCTCCTCCTCGGTGGCACCCCGGGGCCGGGAGCCGGCGATCGGCCGCTGGGTGATGTGGCCGCCCGCCACCTTGATCAGCGGCTCGGGTGAGGACCCGATCACCGTGATCTCGGGGTGGCGCAGGTAGAACATGTAGGGGCTGGGGTTGACGAGGCGCAGGACCCGGTAGATCTCGAACGGGTCGGCGTCCAGCGGCGCCGAGAAGCGCTGGGCGATCACCACCTGGAAGATGTCGCCCGCCATGATGTACTCCTTGGCCGCCTCGACCGCGGCCTCGAACTGCTCCCGGGCCATGCTCGACCCGGGCAGCGCCACCTCCACCGGCGTCAGCGCCCGGGGGGCGTAGGCCAGCGGCGTGCCCAGCGCAGCCACCAGGGCCTCGATGCGCTCCACCGCCCGGTCGTAGGCGCCGGGGCCGTCGCCGGCGACGACGTTGGAGACCACTGCCACCCGCTGGCGGAGGTGGTCGAAGGCCAGCAGGCTGCGGGGGAACATGAGCATCAGCTCCGGGGTGCCCACCTCGTCCACGGTGGTCTGGGGCAGCTCCTCCAGGTAGCGCACCACGTCGTAGCCCAGGTACCCCACCGCCCCGGCGTGCAGGGGCGGCAGCCCAGACAGCGCCGGGGAGGAGTAGGACTCCAGCACGGCCCGGAGCACCTCCAGGGGGGTCCCTTCGACAGACACCGGGGGCATCCCCTCCCAGTCCACCGAACCATCCCGGGAGGTCATCACCAGGAACGGGTCCACCCCGATGAAGCTATAGCGGCCCCAGCGCTCGCCACCCTCCACCGACTCCAGCAGGAAGGCGTGCGGCTGCTCGCCCAGCTTCATGAACGCCGAGACCGGCGTCTCCAGGTCGGCGATCACCTCCCGCCACACCGGGACGACGGGGAACTCACCGGCGAGCCGATCGAACTCGTCGCGGGCGGGCCGGTACTCGGGCACGGCCTTTACGTGAAGGCGCGGTAGAAGCAGGTGCGCTCGCCGGTATGACAGGCGGGGCCGTCGGCGTTGACCTTCATCACCAGGGCGTCGCCGTCGCAGTCGTACAACGCCTCGACGACGTGCTGGAAGTTGCCCGACGTGGCCCCCTTGTTCCAGAATTCCTGGCGGCTGCGGCTCCAGAACCACGTGGTGCCCTGCTCGAGGGTGCGGCGCAGCGACTCCTCGTTCATCCACGCCATCATCAGGACCTCGCCGGTGGTGGCGTCCTGGACGATGGCGGGCACCAGGCCCTTGTCGTCGAACTTGATCATGCTGAGGTCAGTGTTTTTCGTTTCCACGACAGTCATCCGATCGCGATCATGCGCTCGATCGCCCGGCGGGCCCGGTCGGCGACGGCGGGTTCCACCGTCACCTCGTGGACGCCCAGGCGCAGGCACTCGAGCAGGTTTTCCGGGGTGATCATCTTCATGTAGCGGCAGAAGGCCGCTTCATTGGCGGCAATGTACTGCCGGCCAGGCGCCACCCGCTCGAGCCGGTGGATCAGCCCGGTCTCGGTGGCGACGATCACCCGCCGGGCGTCGGTGGCGGCGGCCCGGCGCAGCATGCCGGCGGTGCTCAGCACGTGGGTCCGCTCCCGGGGCAGGGCGCCGGTGGAGTTGAGGTACAGGGCGTGCGAGGCGCAGCCGCACTCCGGGTGGATGTGCAACTCGGCGTCGGGGTACTCGGCCAGGCGGGCATCGAGGTCGGCGGGCTCGATGCCGGCGTGCACGTGGCACTCCCCCATCCAGATCTCGAGCTTGCGCCCGGTCTCCCGCTCGACGTGGGCGCCCAGGAACATGTCGGGCAGGAAGAGGACCTCCCGGGCGGGGTCGATCGCCTGCACCACCTGGACGGCGTTCGCCGAGGTGCAGCAGTAGTCCGACTCCGCCTTCACCTCGGCCGAGGTGTTCACGTAGGCCACCACGACGGCGCCCGGGTGCTCGGCCTTCCAGGCCCGGAGCTGGTCGGCGGTGATGGTCTCCGCCAGCGAGCAGCCCGCCCCGGGGTCGGGGATGAGGACGGTGCGGTCGGGCGAGAGGACCTTGGCGGTCTCCGCCATGAAGTGCACGCCGCAGAAGACGATGACCCGGGCACCGGTGGCCGCCGCCTGGCGGGAGAGCTCCAGCGAGTCGCCCACATAGTCGGCCACTTCCTGGATCCAGGGAGCCTGGTAGGTGTGCGCCAGGATGACCGCATCCCGCGCCGCCGCCCGGGCACGGACCTCGCGCGCCCAGTCCCGGTAGTCCCGTGCCGAGATCTCGGCGGTTGCGGTGCTGGCCATGAGCTATAAGTACAGCTTTCCACAAACGGAGACCGGACCGATGCCCGCAGCCCACGTCCCCCCATCCGCCGACCAGCAGGAGCTGGAGGAGCTCGCCCGCCGGGCGCTCGCCGAGGACCTCGGCCAGGCGGGCGACGTCACCTCCAAGCGCATCGTGCGGGCCGAGCTGCCCGGCCGGGCGCGGATCCTCGCCAAGTCATCCGGCATCCTGGCGGGCACGGCCATGGCGGCGGCGGTTTTCAAGGCGGTGGACCCCGCCCTGGCGGTGGACTGGAAACTGGCCGACGGGGCATTGTTAGAGCCAGATGCGACCGTGGCCGAGCTGGCCGGGCGGGCGCGGGCGATCCTCGCCGGGGAGCGGGTGGCCCTGAACTTCCTGCAGCACCTGTCGGGAGTCGCCACCCTGACCGCGGCGTTCGTGGCAGCCGCCCAGCCCCACGGCGTGAAGATCCTGTGCACCCGCAAGACCGTCCCCGGGCTGCGCCGGCTGGAGCGGGACGCGGTTGCCGCCGGCGGGGGCACCAAGCACCGGGCCGGGCTCTACGACGCCATCCTCATCAAGACCAGCCACATCAAGCTGGCCGGCGGGATCGGCGAGGCGGTCCGGCGGGCCCGGGCCAACCCCCCGATGCCGGTCGAGGTGGAGGTGCGCACCGCCGAGGAGCTGGAGGAGGCGCTGGCGGCCAAGGCCGAGTGGGTGCTGCTGGACAACGCCGGCCCGGCGGAGATTGCCGCGGCCGTGGCCCGGACCCGGGGCGTGGCCTCGCTCGAGATCTCGGGCGGCGTCAGCCTCGCCACCGTGGGAGCCATAGCGGCACTCCACCCGGACGCGATCTCCGTCGGGGCACTGACCCATTCGGCTCCGGCGGTCGACCTGGCGCTGCACATCGCAGGACCCGTGGGTGCGGGGCCCCGGGGCGCGGTCCCTGCCCGCGGCGCCTGAGGCGGGTACGCCAGAGGCGTCCCTGGTCCGAGCGCCGGAGCGCCATCCCGTCGGCGGGCACGGCTACTCGGCCTCCTCGGGGGGCGTTGCACGGCTCCGGGAGCCCCGGCCGACCAGCAGGGCGGCACCCCCGAAGACCAGGCAGGCCAGGGCCGAGAACACCAGCGGCACGAGGTCGAGCCCGGTGAAGGGCAGGGCGGGCGGCGAGGTCTTGGCGTGCTGCACGCCGAGGACCTGTTCGGGGGCAACCACCACGGGTTCGGCCGGCGGAGCCACCACCGGTTCCGCCTGCGTGGTGAGCACGGGCGGCGGCGGGGTCGGGCAGGGCAGCGAGCTGATCTGGTCGCCCTGGGTGCCCGACACGCCATACAGGTTGCCCATGGCGTCGGCGGTCAGGTAGCCCACCGAGGGCACCCCCTGGCTGCCGATGTCCGAGGTCGCCCCGGTCACCATGTTGACCGTCGCCAGATGCGGGTCGGTGTCCCCCCGGCTGATGGTGGCGTACATGACGCTGTCCACCACCGCGATGCCCCGGACCTCGCCCCGGCCCCCGTCCCGGGCGACCGTGACGTAGTCCATACCGGTCCCGAAGGCGTTGTGCACCACGGCGCCGGTCGCCGGGTCGATCTGCACCAGGAGACTGGTGTTGTCGCCGGCCGCCACCACGCCGTAGAGCGTGTTGCCGGCCAGGTCGAACCCGAGGGCGGCGAGGGCATCGGCTTCCACCGGTCCGGCGGCGCCGTCGATGTGGCCGAACCAGTCCTTGGTGGGCGTCAGCGTGCCGCTGGTGCGGTCGACCACCTCGAGCTGGTCGCCGACCGAGACGAACAGGGTGTCGGTGGCGGTGTCGAGCGCCATGGCGTCGATGGTGAAGTCGCCGACTGCGCCGATCGGCGTCTGGCTGGTGGTCGGGTTGCACGCGAACGAGCTGAAGCCCATGAGCAGGAAGCCGTGGTGGTCGGCGGCCAGGAAGCACTTCCCCGCCCCGGCGCCCTGGCATACCACGCCGTCGTAGTCCTCGCCCTCGACGTTGCCCCCGGGCAGGGCCACGGCGGCGGTCACCGCGCCGGTGGTCTTGGAGATCTGCAGGAAGGCCTGCTCCATCGGGCCCCCGGCGGCCTGCGCCGGGGCGGCGGCGAGGAGAAGCGGTCCGGCGCCCAGGGCGAGGAAGAAGCCGGCAGCGGCGGCGGTACCCACCCAACGTGGGATCCCCCCGGCACCCACCGCCCGCCCCGACAGCAACCCTTCGAACCTGCGCACCGGACCCACCCCCTGACCCTGCATCGGGCCACAGCCACGGCATGCCCGCCCCCAGGCCGCCCCCTGCTGCTTCCCCTTCGTTTGATCACTCACCGTGGTCGGATGACCACAATCCAATCATCGGAGGGGCGGGGAGGTAACTAAATAGTTCTGAGGAATCCCTCACCGAATGTGCGCTGGCGCACGGTGCTCCTGTGCTGCATCACCAGGCTCTAGCGCCGGGTCTCCTGCATGCCCCGGGCGATCTGGGTCACCCACTTGCGCGGGCCCAGCCGCACGCCGAAGGCGAGCACCTTGTTGCGCAGGCCGGGAATCACCACGGGGCGGCCCGCCTGCATGGCGGCGTAGCCCGCCTCGGCCACGGCCCGGGCGCCCATCTTGGGCCCCCGGAACAGCTTGGTGCCCGCCGTCCCCGCCCGGGCGGAGAAACCGGTCACCGTCGGCCCCGGGCACAGGGCGGTGGCGGTGACCCCGGAGCCCGCCAGCTCGTTGGCCAGGGCCTCGGTGAACGACAGCACGTAGGCCTTGGAGGCGTAGTACACCGCCATCAGCGGACCGGGCTGGAAGCCGGCGGTGGAGGCGACATTGAGGATGGCGCCCCGGCCCCGGGCCCGCATGCCGTCGAGGAACAGCCGGGTGAGCACGGTCAGGGCGACAACGTTGAGCTCCAGCATCCCGGCCTGCTCGGCGGCGCCCAGCTCGGCGACGGCCCCTTTGAGCCCGAAGCCGGCGTTGTTGATGAGCAGATCCACCTCGAGGCCCTTCGCCTCGACCACCTTCAGCACGGTCTCGGGGGCCCCGTGCTCGGCGAGGTCGAGCGGGATGACGGTGACGCCGACGCCGTGATCGTGGGCGAGCCGCTCGCCCAGCTCGGTCAGCCGGTCGCCGCTGCGAGCGACCAGGACCAGGTCCCGGTGATCCCGGGCGCACAGCTCGGCGAACTCCTTGCCGATGCCGCTGGAGGCTCCGGTGATCAGCGCTGCCGCCATACCGCCATTAGACCTCAGCCGCGCCTCAGCCGCGCCATTGGCGGCATCTTCAGCGGCGCACAGCGATCCCGTCGGCGGCCATGTGGTCCTTCACCTCGGCCACCCGGAGCTGGCCGAAGTGGAACAGCGAGGCGGCCAGGACGGCGTCGGCGCCTCCGGACAGGACGGCGTCCGAGAAGTGCTGCAGGGTCCCCGCCCCGCCCGAGGCGACCAGCGGGATGGTGATCCCGGCGTTGACCGCCGCCAGCAGCTCGAGGTCGTAGCCGTCCTTGGTCCCGTCCCGGTCCATGGACGTCAGGAGGATCTCGCCCGCCCCCAGCGCCTGCGCCCGGGCGGCCCACTCGACGGCGTCCCGGCCGGTCCCCCGCCGGCCCCCGTGGGTGAAGACCTCCCAGCCGCTCCCGCCCGCCCGCCGGCGGGCGTCGATGGCCACGACGATGCACTGGGCGCCGAACTCCTCGGCCCCCTCCGAGATCAGCTCGGGGCGCTCGACGGCGGCGGTGTTGATCGACACCTTGTCCGCCCCGGCCCGCAGCAGGCGGCGGACATCGTCGATTCCCCGGGCACCGCCGCCCACGGTGAGCGGGATGAAGACGCTCTCGGCGGTGGCGTGGGCCACCTCCAGCATGGTCTCCCGGCCCTCGTGCGACGCCGTGATGTCCAGGAACACCACCTCGTCGGCGCCCTCCCGGTCATAGAAGGCGGCCAGCTCGACGGGGTCGCCGGCGTCCACCAGGTCGACGAACTGCACGCCCTTCACCACCCGCCCGGCGTGCACGTCCAGGCACGGGATGACCCGCTTGGCCAGCACCGGCTCAGGCGCCCTTGGCGGCGGCCGCCAGGGCGTCGGCCAGCGTGACCGCCCCGGAGTACAGGGCCTTGCCCACCACGACGCCCTCCAGCCGGGGGTGGCCGAGGCCCACCAGGGCCTCGATGTCGCCCACCCCGGAGACCCCGCCCGAGGCGATGACCCCCATCCCGGCGTCGAGGACCTCCCGGGTGGCGTCCAGGTTGGGCCCCTCCAGCGTGCCATCCCGGCCGATGTCGGTGAACAGCACCCGGGGCGCCCCCGCCCGGGCGAGCCGGCCGAGCACCTCCCCGGTGGACAGCGCCGAGGACGACTGCCACCCGGCCACCTGCACGGTGCCGCCACGAGCATCCATCGCCGCCACCACCCCGTCGCCGTAGCGGCCGAGGGCAGCGTCCAGGAACTCCTCGTCGATGGCCCGGGTACCGACGCACACCCGGGCGGCCCCGGCATCCAGCCACCGGCCGATGGCCTCCACCGAGCGGATCCCGCCCGCCACCTCCACCGGGATGTCCACCGACCGGAGAATCTGCTCGATCACCGCCGCGTTGGCTGGCTGGCCGCGGATCGCCCCGTCCAGGTCGACGACGTGCAGGAAGGTGGCGCCCCCGTCCTGCCAGGAACGGGCGGTGGCCACCGGATCCTCGCCGTACACCGTGGCGGCAGCGGGATCGCCCCGGAGCAGGCGCACCACCCGGCCCCCGGACAGGTCGATGGCAACGAAGATCGTGAACACTCTCGGTCCCCGGCCCAGCTAGGCCGGGCAGATCGCCCCGAGGGCCGCCCGGAGCAGCGCGAGCCCGTCGTGGCTGGACTTCTCGGGGTGGAACTGCACGCCCACCACGTTGCCGGCGATCACCGCCGAGGCGAAGGGCTGGGCGTAGGTGGTGACCGCGGCGGGCTCGCCCGCAGGGACACAGGCGTAGGAGTGGACGAAGTAGAAATGCTTGCCCTCAAAGGGTTGCAGGAAACCGGTCGTGGACGACACGGTGTTCCAGCCCATGTGCGGGACCTTCACGTCGCCCCGTAGGCGCACCACCGACCCAGCCACGATGCCGAGGCCGGCGGTGTCGCCCTCCTCAGAGTGGTCGAGGAACATCTGCATCCCCATACAGATGCCGAGCAGCGGCCGGCCCGCCCCCGCCCAGTCCTTCACGAAGGCGTCGAGGCCGCCGTGGCGCAGGTTCGCCATCCCGGCGGCGAAGTTGCCCACACCGGGCAGGACCACGAGGTCGGCCCCGCCCAGGGTGTCGGGGTCGGGCGACACGAAGCTCTGCGCGCCCACCTTTTCCAGGGCCTTGGCGACGCTGGCCAGATTGCCCATGCGGTAGTCGACGATCCCGGCTCTCATCTGGCGCTCCGCCAAGGCTCCGCTCTCACAACACCCCCTTGGTCGAGGGGACGGCACCGGCCGCCCGGGGGTCGATCTCCACCGCGATCGCCAGCGCCTTGGCCACCGCCTTGAAGACCCCCTCGACAATGTGGTGCGGGTTGCGCCCGGCCAGCAGCCGCACGTGCAGCGTGATACCGCCGGTGCGGGTGAGGGCCATGAAGAACTCCTCGGTGAGGTCGGGGTCGTAGTTGCCGATCTGCTCGGTGGGCACCGGGGCGTCATAGGCCAGCAGCGGGCGCCCGGAGAGGTCGATCGCCACCAGGATCAGCGCCTCCTCCATCGGCACCGCCGCCCAGCCATAGCGCCGGATGCCCCGCTTGTCGCCCAGCGCCTGGGCCAGGGCCGTGCCGAGCGCGATGCCCACATCCTCCACCGTGTGGTGGGAGTCGACGTGCAGGTCGCCCTCGGCGTGGACGGTGAGGTCCAGGCGGGCGTGGCGGCCGAGCTGGTCCAGCATGTGGTCGAAGAAGCCCACCCCGGTCTCGACGGTGGTCTCCCCGCTGCCGTCGAGGTTCAGCTGCACGGAGATCTTCGTCTCCCGGGTGACCCGGTCGACCGATGCGGTGCGGGGCTCGGGCGGTCCGGTGTCGCTCACCGGAGGGCCTCGGACAGCGCCTGCAGGAAGCGCTCGTCCTGCTCGGCGGTGCCCACCGACACCCGCAGGCAGCCCTCGCACCCCTGGGTGGAGGAGAAGTCCCGGACCAGCACGCCCCGGTCCAGCAGGCGCTGCCACACCGTGGCGGCCTCCACCGCGTCGCAGCGGAACAGGATGAAGTTGGCCCGGCTGGGGAAGGCGGTGATGCCCCGGGTGGTGGACAGCTCGTCCCACAGGCGCCCCCGCTCGTGGCGCATGGTGACCACCGTCGACTCCAGCTCCTCGGCGTGCTCGAGGGCGGTCAGGGCGGCGGCCTGGGTCAGGCTGGACAGGTGGTAGGGCAGCCGCACCTTCAGCACCTCCTGGATCACGGGCGCCTGGGCGATCAGGTAGCCGATCCGGGCGCCCGCCATGCGGAACGCCTTCGAGAAGGTGCGGGCCACCACCAGGTGCTCGTGGTCCTCCACCAGCCGCCAGGCCGACTCGCCGGCGAACTCGGCATAGGCCTCGTCCAGCACCACCAGCCCGGAGGCCGCCGCGGCGATCGCCTCGATGTCCTCCTCGGGGATCAGGGTCCCCGACGGGTTGTTGGGCGAGCACAGGAACACGATGTCGGGGCGGTTGACCCGGATCGCCTCCAGGGAGGTCTCAAGGTCCATCGTGAAGTCGGCGTTGCGCCGGGCCCGGATCAGCCGGGTGCCGGTCACCCGGGTGATGCGCCCGTGCATGTCGTAGGTGGGCTCGAAGGTCATCGCCTTGCGCTCCGCCCCGCCGAAGGCCAGCACCAGCTGCTGGATGATCTCGTTGGAGCCGTTGGCCACCCAGACCTGCTCGGTCAGCGTGCCGACATGGGCGGCGAGGGCCTCGCGCAGGTCCCGGAAATCCCGGTCCGGGTACCGGTTGAGCCCCAGGGCGCCCACCCGGCGGGCGAGGTCCTCCATCACCGCCGCTGGGGCCGGGTAGGGGCTCTCGTTGGTGTTCAGGCGCACGGCGACGTCCAGCTGCGGTGCCCCGTAGGGCACCAGGTCGGCGAGGTCGGGGCGCGAGGCCAGGCGCTCGGCCAGCTCCCGGTCGCTCACTGCAGCTCCCCTTGGGCCTCGGTGGCCCCTTGGACCCCGTCGGCCCCGGCGCCGGAGAAGCGGGCCTCGACGGCGCGGGCGTGGTTGGGCAGCCGCTCGGCGGTGGCGAAGACATTCAGGTGGCCGCGGGCAGCGCTCAACGCCGCCTCGTTGCCGACGATGAGGGCGCTGGCCCGCTGGAAGTGGGCGGTGCGCAGGCCGGAGGCGAAACGGGCCGACGCCGCGGTGGGTAGGACATGGTTGCTCCCCGCCAGGTAGTCGCCCAGCGACACCGGCGCCCACGGCCCGACGAAGATCGCCCCGGCGTTGCGCAGGGTCAGGGCGGCCTCCTCGGCGCCCTCGAAGAGCAGCTCGATGTGCTCGGGGGCGAAGCGCTCGGCGGCCTCGATGCCTTGGGCCTGGTCGGCCACCAGCACCGCGCAGCACCCGTCGTCCAGGATGCCCAGCAGCTCGCGGCTGGCCCCGATGCGCGTGACCACTGCGTCGAGGGCCGCCTCCACCCGGGCGGGGAGGTCGGGGTCCCACGTGATCAGCGGGAAAGCGCCCAGCGGGCCGTGCTCGGCCTGGGCCACCAGGTCGGCGGCGATGATGTCCGAGTCCTGCCCGGGGCCGGCCACGATGGCGATCTCGCTCGGCCCGGCCACCGAGTCGATGGCGATGGTGCCCGAGACCTCCCGCTTGGCGAGGGCGACGTACAGGTTGCCCGGCCCCACGATCACCTCGACCGCCGGGATCGACTCGGTGCCGTAGGCCATGGCGGCCACCGCCTGCGCCCCGCCCACCTTGTAGACCTCGGTGACGCCGGCCAGGTGGGCAGCCGCCAGGGTGGGGGCGGGCACCGAACCGTCGGCGGCGGGCGGCGTGCAGAGCGCCACCTCGGGCACCCCGGCGACGGCGGCGGGCACGGCGGACATCAGCACCGACGAGGGGTACGCCGCCCGGCCCCCGGGCACGTAGATGCCCGCCCGGGCCAGCGGCTGGATGGTCTCCCCCAGCAGCGCCCCACCGATGGTGGCCTGCCAGGGCGTGAGCGCCTGGTGTTCGGCGAAGGCCCGGATGCGGTCGGCGGCCTCCTGCATGGCGGCCATGAGGTCCGCCGGGGCATCGGCGGCGGCTGCCTTGATCTCCGCCTCCGGCACCCGGAGGGACTCCAGGCGGGCACCGTCGAAGCGTTCGGTGAACTCGAGCACGGCGGCGTCGCCCCGCTCCCGGACGGCGTCCATGATGGCGCGCACGGCCTCCACCGGCTCGGCACCGGCAGGCGGGCGGGGGATGGGGGCCGAGGGGTCGGCCCGGAGATCGATGCGCCGCATGGAGGCCTGAAGTGTACCCGTGACCGTGAGGGCGACCGATACGCCCGCACGGGAGCGGAGCGGGAGGCGGAGCAACTGGGGGACATCCGTCCCGCTGCGTGGGACGAAAGTCCCCCTCTTCCGATGAGCTCCTTCGGCCCCACCCGTTCTCGGCTTGAACCGCCGCCGAGCGGGCACCTGCGGGCTACACGCCGGGCGCGATCTCGCCGCACGCCCGGCAGACCACCGAGCCCAGCATCATGGACAGCCGGCTGCTGCCGCATTTCTGGCAGTGGTCCGAGCGTTGGTGCCAGGCCGGGTCGGCAGCCTGGCACTCCGGGCAGAGCAGCACCTGCTCCCCGCCGGTGACGAGGCGGGCCCAGGGCGACTTTCCCTTGGCGGGATCGGTCTGGTTCTTGCCGCATTGCACGCAGGGCATGCGTCCAGCGTACCGGTGGGGCTCAGACCAGCAGTGCCTCCGACCCCAGCACGCTGCGGATCTCGGCGTACAGCCCGTTGCGCTGCTCGACGCAGAAGTCGCCGCCCAGGCGCAGCACGGTCACCTTGTCCCGGCCCCCCAGGTGCAGCAGCACCGGCGACGGCCCCGGGTGCGCCGCCAGCACGCCCTTCAGGACCTCGATGCGGTCCGGGGTGCAGTCGGCCACCGACATCTTGATCCGGAGCGGGCTGTTGGCCGCCGATAAGTCCACCGACGAGACCCGGAGGACGATCAGCTTCTGGGCGTCGTCCCGGGCGTCCACCCGGCCCTTGAACAGCAGCGGGCGGTCCACCACCAGCAGTTCCTCGGGGGTCTCGTTGACCGCCGAGGGGAACAGCACGACCTCGATGGAGCCCTTCATGTCTTCGAGGGTGCCCACCATCATCAGCTCGCCCTTCTTGGTGAACTTGCGGTCGAGCTTGGAGAGGATGCCGCCCACCACCTTGATGGTGCCGTCGGGAACGTCGGCCAGGTCGGCGATCTCGGCGTCGGCCTGGTAGCGCAGAGCGGATGCCAGCCCGGACAGCGGGTGCTGGGAGACGTAGAACCCGAGCATCTCCTTCTCGGCCGCCAGCAGTTCATTGCTCGGGAGGCTGCCGGGCACCAGCACCTCCTCGAGCGAGATGTAGACCACCGGGCCGGTGTCGCCCTCGGGCGGCGGGTCCCCCCCACCGAACAGCGAGAACTGCCCGGCATCCTCCGAGCGCCGGTTGGCCATGGTGGACTCCACCGCCCGCTGGGCCTGCTCCGAGAGGCACAGCCCACCCTTGGGGTCCCGGGCGAGGAGGGCGGAGCGCTCGACCCCCAGGTGGTCGAAGGCCCCCGCCTGGGCCAGGGACTCGATGACCTTCTTGTTCAGCACCGTGGTGGGCACCCGCTTGCAGAAGTCGTGGAAGGTCCGGAACCCGCCCACCGAGGCCCGGGCGCCGACGATCGCCTCGGCCACCGACTCCCCCACGTTGCGGATCGCCGAGAGGCCGAAGAGAATCTCGGAGCCCTTGGGGGTGAAGTCGAGCTGCGAGGAGTTGACGTCGGGCGGCAGCACGGTGATGCCGAGGTTGAGGCACTCCCCCAGGTAGGCCCGCATCCGGTCGGTGTTGGCCTTCACCGAGGTCAGCAGTGCCGCCATGTACTCCACCGGGTAGTGCGACTTCAGCCAGGCGGTCTGGTAGGCGACGATGGCGTACCCGTTGGCGTGCGCCCGGTTGAACGAGTAGCCGGCGAAGGGCAGGATCAGCTCCCAGAGCTGGTCGGTCTGGCTGGCGGTCAGCCCGGAGGCCTGGCAGCCGGTGGCGAAGCGGGCCTTGGCCTGCATCATCACCTCGGTCTTCTTCTTGCCGATGGCGTAGCGCACCATGTCGGCTTCCTCGGGGGCGAAGCCGCCGACCACCTGCAGGATCTCGGTGACCTGTTCCTGGTAGACGATGACCCCGTAGGTGTCGTACAGCACCTGTTCCAGCTTCGGGTGCAGGTAGGTCACCGATGACCGGTCGTGCTTCGAGCGGACGTAGCGGGGGATCTCGTCCATGGGCCCCGGGCGGTAGAGGGCGATGAGGGCGGCGATCTCTTCGAAGCGGTCCGGGTGGAGCTGGCGCAGCAGCCGGGTCATGCCACCGGATTCCATCTGGAAGATGCCGGGCGAGCTGCCCCGCTGCAGGAGCTCGTAGACCAGGGGGTCGTCGAGCGGCGCCCCATCAACGTCGGCGATCTCGCCTTTGTTGGCCTTGATGTGGGCGAGGCCGTCCTCGATCACGGTCAGGTTGCGCAGGCCGAGGAAGTCCATCTTCAACAGGCCGAGCTGCTCGACGACCTGCTGCTCGTACTGGGTGACGACTTCGGCGTCGGTGCGCTGCAGGGGCACATGGCCGACCAGTGCCTCCCGGCCGATCACCACCCCGGCGGCGTGGATCGAGTGCTGCCGGCGCAGGCCCTCGAGCTTGCGGGCGGCGTCGATCACCTGCCGGGAGATCTGGTCCTCCTCGTAGGTCTTCCGCAGGTCGCCGGCGTTGGCGTAGGCATCGTTGCGGCCGGTGGAGCGGGGCCACTCCATCGCCGAGTCGAAACAGGCGGCGAACGGCGGGTCCTTGCCCAGGATGGCCGGCGGGTACATCTTGGCCAGCCGGTCGCCTACCGAGTAGGGCAGCCCGAGCACCCGGGCGGCGTCCCGCATGGCCTGGCGGGCCTTGATGGTGGAGAAGGTGATGATCTGGGCGACCCGGTCCTCGCCGTAGCGCTCGGTGACGTAGCGGATGACCTCGCCCCGCCGGCGCTCGTCGAAGTCGATGTCGATGTCGGGCATCTGCTTGCGGCCGGGGTTGAGGAAGCGCTCGAAGCCCAGGTTGAACCGGATGGGGTCCAGCTCGGTGATGCCGAGGGCGTAGGCCACCAGCGACCCGCCCGCCGAGCCCCGGCCCGGCCCCACCCGGATGCCGTGGCGCTTGGCCCAGGAGACGAAGTCGGCCACGATGAGGAAGTAACCGGGGAAACCCATCTGCTCGATGACGTTCAGCTCGTGGCGCATCCGGTCGGTGATCTGGGGCGTCACGTCTGCGTAGCGCCGCCGGACCCCGGCCTCGGTCTCCTTGTAGAGGAAGGAGGCCAGGGTTTCGCCCTCGGGGACCTCGAAGTCCGGCACCAGGGCGTTGTGCAGCGGGATCTCCATGGCGCACCGCTCGGCCACCATGAGGGTGTTCTCGACCGCCTCCGGGTACTCCGGGAAGGCGGCGTCCATCTCCGCCCGGTTCTTCAGGTAGAACTGGTCGGTGTCGAAGCGCAGGCGCTGGGTATCGCTCAACTCCTTGCCGGTCTGGATGCACAGCAGGACGTCGTGGGCGCCGGCGTCGTCCTTGTGGGTGTAGTGCGAGTCGTTGGTGGCCACCAGCGGGATGTGCATCTCCCGCCCGATGGCGGCCAGCTGCTCGTTGAGCGGCGGCTGCTGGGCGAGGCCCTGGTACTGGATCTCGAGGAAGTAGCGGTCGCCGAAGATCTCCCGGTACTCGGCCACCACCCGGCGGGCGTCGTCCGGCTTGCCGGCCACCAGGTTCTTCTGCACCTCGCCCGACAGGCAGCCGGACAGGACGATGACCCCCTCGGAGTGCGCCCCGAGCAGCTCCCGGTCCATCCGGGGCCGCCGCGAGCGGGGGTCGTAGCCCTCCAGGAAGGCCAGCGAGGACAGCTTCATGAGGTTGCGGTAGCCCGTGAGGTTGGCGGACAGCATGGTCAGGTGGTGGTAGGCGGTCTCCCGGTGAGCGGGCCGGTCGAAGCGGCTCTTGGGGGCCACGTAGGCCTCGACGCCGATGATGGGCTTGACCCCGGTGGCCCGGCCCTCGAGGTAGAACGGGATGGCCCCGTACATCACGCCGTGGTCGGTGAGCCCCAGCGCCGGCATGCCCATCTCCTTGGCCCGGGCGAACATCTGGGGGATGCGGCTGGCCCCGTCCAGCATCGAATACTCGGAATGGGAATGCAGATGGACAAAGCTCACGCGGCGACCTTTCTCCTCCGGCGCTCCGCCGAGGCTCCGCTTGACCCGGCCCTCCCTATGAGGGGGGCCCGAGAGCGGGAAAACTTACACTGATGTAACTCGAACGGCCGGATTCTAGACCCCGCGCCGCCCGCCTTCAAGGGGCCCTGCGATTTGCTGGCGTATCATTGATGATACGGTGACAGCATGAGAGGCGGCCCGGTGGGTGAAGCAACGGGAGCGGAGCGGTATTTCGCCGGACGGATGCTCGACCCTGCCTACGCGTCTGCCTATGAAGAGGCCCGAGCCCGGGTCTCCTTCATCGACGGCCTCATGGGTGAACTGGACCGTGAACGGCGCCGGAGCAATCTGAGCAAAGCCGAGCTCGCCCGCCGGGCCGGGCTCCGCCCCGAAGCGGTGCGCCGGATTTTCTCGAAGACACCTGCCAACCCGACCCTGGCGACGATCTATGCCCTGGCGAAGGCGTTGGACTCGGAACTGAAGCTAGTGACCCCCAAGCCGACCGTCGACCCATCTACGGAAGAACCGATCGACGTTTACTGAACTCGGTGGCCAGCTGGCGAATTCTCCTGTATTCACGCTGGCTAGCCGCCTCTCGACGGCGCTTCTGCAGTCCGCCGAGAACGATGATGGAAGAACCTCCGAGGTCGGCGGCGTCGCGCTCAAGAATGCAGAAGAGTCGGAAGTTCGTATCCCCAGCGCCAATGCGGATCTCGTAGAGGCCCGCCATATCGCCATGCATGGCCTCCCATTTGCCGCCACCCGAGAAGCTCGGGGGCGGGGCCTGTGCCACAGCATCCAGGACGGCATGGAATTCGGCGGCGACCTTGCGGGGCAATGCGTCAAGGAAAGCCCGTGCCGGCACAGATTGGGCAGCATCGTCGGCGACATGCCGCCGAAAGAAATGGATTCGCCAGGACGGGGTGGTGCTAGGCACTCTAATCAGCCCTCATCGTCAATGGCAAGGCTTCGAAGAAACTGGCACATTCTCTCAATATCCGAAAGCGGAACGCGGGCGGGCAATTGTAGATACGCAACATCCCCGGCCTTGAGCGGGAAGGGATAGGTGAGCAGTCTTAGGGTGGACGGTGAGCGATCCGCCGGCTCGAAATCATGGGCGACACCAACTTCCTGGCTAATCTCGGTCGGCTTGTTGCTCGCCGATCGTTTGCTGGTCGAACGTCGCACACCTGCGTTTCTTGGCTTCAGGCCAGTAGGATTAGATAAATAATCGATGTACATCGACATAGAGTCTCGGAAGCGTTGGCCATACGTTCGGAGGCTTTCAGGCTTGTAACGTCCGCCTTTCGCGTTAGCGAACCGCTGTACCTGCTGTTCGACGTCGATCGAGAGCAGATCCGTACTCAGCCAGTCGTCTCCTTCGAGCGAGAGGACCGCCTGGGACGCCGAACGCCAAGCATCTGCCGTCCGCCCCGGCATGAGACCTTTCTCCTTCACGTACGTGAGGAATTCAATCAGACCTGCGGCCTGGCCAGACATGATGTCATCCACGGGCTCCTCCATCTCTCTCATTCTACCGCCAAGAATGATATCACAGACAATCTGTCATCTAACTGGAGCAATACGTCGTCAGGGGGCGCGAGACGTGCCGCCTAAGGATGGGGCGGGGATCCGGGGAGCGGCTGCGTAGAATGCCCCGATGACCGATGCGCCGGAACCTGGGAACACCTCCTCCGGGCCGGCATCCCCCAGCCCGGCCCCCAAACCGGCAGCCCAAGCCCACAAGCCCGCCCCGAAGCCCCGCAAGCCGGGCAGCGGGCAGCACCGCAAGAAGGTGGTCGAGGATCCCGCCATCGCCGAGCGGGCCGCCGCGGCCAAGGCCGCTGCCCTCGCCCGGCGCCAGGCCGAGGCTGAGACCGCCGCCAAGGCCCGGGCGGCCGCCCTCCGCCGGGCCAAGCGGCGCCGGGCGGGCTGGGTGAGCGGCGTGGCGATCGCCGTCGTCCTGATCGCCGTGGCGGTGCTGGTGGTGATCCGGGTCTCCCACAAGCCCTCCGACCCCTTCGGCAAGGGGACCTCGGCTGCCGACCCGACCGTCGTCTCGCAGATCACCTCCATCCCCAAGGGCGTCCTCGACCAGGTGGCTGACGGCGGCATCACGCCCCAGTTCAACCTCCCGGCGGGCAAGCCGGCCGCCCTGACCCTCAGCAACCTGCCCCGGGTCGTGTATGTCGGCGCCCTCTACTGCCCGTTCTGCGCCACCGAGCGTTGGCCGATGATCGGCGCCCTGGCGCGCTTCGGCTCTTTCACCGGACTCAAGTTCCAGGTCTCGGCCAGCGCCGGGGAGGCGTTCAAGGACATCCACACCTTCGACTTCTCGGGGGTGACCTACACCAGCCAGTACCTGGCCTTCACACCCAAGGAGACCGAGGACCGGGCGCACAAGACCATCGCCCAGATGGACTCCACCGAGGCGCTGCTGTTCTCGACCTACGACTCGCCGCCGACGCTGCCCCAGGGCTCGAGCGCGACGACCATCCCGTTCATCGACCTGGGCAACAAGTGGGTGCTCAGCGGGGCCAGCTTCCCGGCCAACCTGGTGGTGGGCAAGTCCTGGCGGCAACTGGCGAGCGCGGCGGCAACCGGTTCGGGCGTCGGCCAGCAGATCGACGGCACCATCAACTGGCTGACCGCCGCCCTGTGCACCCTCACCCAGGGGCAACCGGCGTCGGTGTGCTCCGATCCGATGGTGACCACCCTCCAGGCCCGGCTGCCGGTCGGTGGCTGAGGAGGGCCGGCCACAGGTCAGTGTCCCGCGGTGGATCCTGGTCGGCGCCCCGGTCCTGTGCCTCGCCGGGCTGGGGGCGGCCGGGTACCTGACCCTCGCCCATTACACGACGGCGGTGCCGCTCGCCTGCCCCGAGACCGGGATCATCAACTGCACGGCGGTGACGACCAGCCCGCAGTCGGCCATCCTCGGCGTCCCGGTGGCCCTCCTGGGACTCCTGTACTTCCTCGCCGTGACCCCGCTGCACGCCCCGACCGCCTGGCGGAGCCCCTCGGCCGGGATCCGGGCGGCCCGGGTCGGTGCAGCGGTTGCCGGCATCCTCATGGTGCTCTACCTGGTCTACACGGAGCTGTTCACCCTAGACACCATCTGCCTGTGGTGCACCGCGGTGCACGTCATTACCTTCCTATTGTTCGCAGTCACGCTCATCGGCACCACCCAAAGCCTCTCGGAGCCTGCCAGCGCATGAGGAAAATCGTGACTAGCGAGACTCCCCCGTTGAGCCTGCCTCGCCCGATGCCGATAAACAGTCCATGCCCTCATCTTGGGTCCCGGACGATGGCGCTGCCGAGGACGTGCTCGACCGCATCGCCGCGCCTACCCCCGCCTGGCGGCGACGCCTTGCGGGGGCCGTCGGCGATGTGGTCGCGCTGCTGTCGTTCTGGCTCCTGGCCGGCCTGGGACTCCCGACCGCACTGGCGTTGCTCACGGCCGGGGCAGGGTGCACCGGAGCTGTCGGCGGCATCGCGCTTGCCGCCGGCCGCTACCGGCGCCGGCGGAGCTTGAAGCCGGGCGAGCTGGCGACGGCGTTCGCCTGGCTGGACCCCGCCGAGCTCCAGGGGGTGTCGGACCAGGCGGACATTGCGGAGCCGGACGATCCGCTGACCGGCTCGCTCTCGGTGCGCTGGGACGCCCTGGCCTGGGTGCCGAGCCCCCGCTCGGTGGCCCGGGGGGCGCCGGAGCTGGCCTGGGACTGGGAGCTGATCGCCCGGATCGAGAAGGCCCGCTGGACCTACGCCGTCCCCCGCCACGCCCTGGCCGTGCGCCTGCGCGACGGGCGCGACGTCGTGTTCCTGGTGCGGGACCCGGGGGCGGCCGAGGACCGGATCGCCGCGGCCGGAGTCCCGGTCGGCTCCGTCTGACCGTTTGTTCGGGGCCGTTATCCGGCCCTTTCACCGTCCCCCGATCCATCCCTTTATCCGGGGCCCGCTCCTGCCGATGACTAACCCATGACGGGTGCGGGCTCGGCTGCCCGGGACGCGCTGGATCGGATCCGCTCCTCGAGCGCACGCCAGACCCGGCTGTTCGCCCTCGGGGTGGTGGTGGCCACCCAGTTCGCCTTCGCCTGGCGGTTTGCCCGGCTGAGCCCCGGGGGAGCTCTCCTGTACGTGGGCGGCCTGTGGGCGGCGGTGCTGCTGGCCGACCAGGCGATCCGCAGCCGGCGCCGCCGGCGCCTCGCCGTGCTGGAGCCGGGCGAGCTGGCCTCGGCCCCCGCCAACCTCCGCTCCGCCGAGCTCCAGCGGTTGCTGCCCGACGTGGCGGCGGACCCCCACGAGTACACCCTGTTCGGCACGCTGTCGGTGCGCCCCGAGGGCCTGGCGTGGGTGCCCCTGGTGGTGGGGACCCCAGAGCTGGCATGGCGGTGGGACGAGATCGGCCGGGTGGACTGGGCCCGCTACACCTGGGTGCCGGCCAAGGACGCGTTTGCCGTCGTCCTCCGGTCCGGCGCGGACGTGGTGTTCCTGCTGGACGACGCCCGGGCGGTGCAGCGGGCGGCCCGGCCGTTCGTCGTGGCGTAAGCCGTTGCCCGACGGGCGTCCAAGCCCCCGCTAGGCCGTGGCGGATGAGAACGGTTCTTGTTATCATTCCGGCATGCGCACCTGGGTGCCCCTCGGCCTCCTCATCGCCCTGCTGGCGGCGGCCTGCGGCAGCGCCGCCACCCCGGCGACCGCCGACGGCGGCACCACGGCGGGCGCCCCGGGCGCCCCGGGTGCCCCGCCCACCGTGCTCAGCGTCGTGGCGGCGGAGAACTTCTGGGGCAGCCTGGTCAGCCAGCTCGCCGGGAGGGCCGGGCACGTGACCTCGATTGTGAGCGATCCCAACGCCGACCCGCACAGCTACGAGTCCAGCGCCGCCGACGCCCGGGCCTTCGCCACCGCCGACTATGTCGTCGAGAACGGCGCCGGCTACGACGCCTGGGCGGACCGGCTCCTGTCGGGCAACCCCAGCCCGCACCGGAAGGTGCTCAACGTCGCCACCCTGCTGGGGCGCAAGCCGGGCGACAACCCCCATTTCTGGTACGACCCCGCTGCGGTGCCGGCGGTCATCGCCCGGATGGAGGCCGACCTCGTGGCCCTCGCCCCCCGCGACGCCGCCTACCTGGCGGCCCAGCAGCACGCCCTGACCCGGGCATTCGCCCCCGAGCGGGCGACGCTCAGTGAGATCAAGTCTCAGTTTGCCGGGACCCCCATCGCAGCCACCGAGAGCATCGTCGTCCCGCTGGCCACCGCCCTGGGCCTCGACGTCGTGTCGCCGCCCCAGTTCATGAACGCGGTCTCGGAGGGCAACGACCCGCCGGCCCCCTCGGTCACCACCTTCCAGCAGCAGGTGACCGGGAGGCAGGGCCGGGTGCTCGTCTACAACCAGCAGACCGCCACCCAGGTCACCACCACGATCAAGAACCTCGCCGGGCGCACCGGCATCCCGCTCGTCGCGGTCACCGAGACCATCCAACCGCCGGGAACGCCGTTCCAGGTGTGGTTCGGCAAGGAGCTGTCCGCCCTGGAGGGTGGCCTGCAGAAGGCGAGCCCGGCGCCGTGACCGTCGTCTCCGCCCGGGACCTGGCTGCCGCGTACGGCCGCCGCACGGTGTGGGAGGGCGCCACCTTCGACCTCGAGCCCGGCGCCTTTGTCGGGGTGCTCGGCCCCAATGGGGCCGGCAAATCCACACTGTTCCGCTTGCTGCTCGGCCTGCTGCGCCCGGCGCACGGCTCCCTGACGGTGCTGGGCGAGGTCCCCCACCGGGGCGATCCCGCCATCGGCTACGTGCCGCAGCGCCGGCCGGTGGACGCCGAGGTCCGCCTCCGGGGCAGCGAGTTCGTCAAGCTGGGCCTTACCGGGCACCGCTGGGGCATCGGCGGCCCCCGGAGCCGGCGGGAGGCGGCCGCCGAGGTCGCCGGCGCCCTCGCCACCGCCGGGGCCACCGCCTACGGCGACCGGGCGATGGGGTCGCTGTCGGGCGGCGAGCTGCAGCGCCTGACCCTGGCCCAGGCGATCGCCAGCCACCCGAAGCTGCTGCTGCTCGACGAGCCCTTCTCCAACCTCGACCTGCGCAACCAGGTGGCCGGGGCGCAGCTGTTCGCCCGCCTCGCCGCCGAGCGCGGGATCGCCGTGCTGCTCATCGCCCACGACGTCAACCCGTTGCTGCCGCTGCTCGACCAGGTGATGTACGTCGCCCGGGGCCAGATCACCCTCGGGCCGCCCGACGAGGTGATCACCTCCGCCCGCCTCTCCGCCCTGTACGAGACCCAGGTCGAAGTCCTGCGGGACAGCCGGGGCCGGCTGTTCGTGGTGGGCCTCGAGGAGGAGGCGTCGCACCCGCATGCCCACGACGACGACTGCCACGAGCACGGCGCCGGCCACCCGACGGGCGCTCAGGAAGGGTCGCTGGAGCTGTGCTGACCGCCGGGCTCACCGCCGTGGTCTCCCCGCACCCAGGCTGGAACGTCGTCGCCGACCTCCGGGACCTGCTCAGCTACCCCTTCATGCGCCACGCCTTCGTGGCCGGGACGATCGTGGCGGTGGTAGCCGGCGTGGTGGGGTACGTGGTCGTGCTGCGCCAGTCGGCGTTCGCCGCCCACGCGCTGTCCGAGATCGGCTTCGCCGGGGCATCGGGGGCGGTGGCCTACGGGCTGAACCCGGTCGCCGGCCTGCTGGCGATGAGCCTGGTGGGGGCGGGGGCGATCGGCGTGCTGGGCAAGCGCCTGCGGGGCCGGGACGCGGCCATCGGCATCGTGCTGGCGTTCTCCGTCGGGCTCGGCTCCTACTTCCTCACCATCTACAAGGGCAACGCCAGCGGGGCCTTCGCCCTGCTGTTCGGGGAGATCCTGGGCATCAGCGTGGGCGACATCTGGATCATCGCCGTGGCCGGGGCGGTGGTGCTCCTGGCACTGGCCGCGGTGTACCGCCCGCTGCTGTTCGCCTCGCTGGACGAGGACGTCGCCGAAGCCCGGGGCGTGCCCGTCCGGGCGCTCTCGGTCATCTTCCTGCTCGTGCTGGCGGTGGCGGTCACCGCGGCCGTGCAGGTGGTGGGGGTGCTGCTGATCTTCGGGCTCCTGGTCACCCCGGGGGCCATCGCCGAGCGGGTCACCCGGACCCCGGCCGCCGGGATGGCCCTGTGCGTCGGGCTGTCGCTGGCGTTCATCTGGGCCGGCCTGGCGGTGACCTACTACAGCAGCTTCCCGGTCGGGTTCCTGGTGACCGCCCTGGCGTTCGCCGCCTACCTGGTGGTGCGCATCGGCGGAGCGCTGCGCTCGAGCCCTATGCTGGTGAGCAGCCCGTGATCCAGCCGCCCCAAGCCCTGCACGACGCCGTGGCCCTCCGCCTGGCCCGCCTGGACCAGCGCTACACCCGCCCGCGGCAGGCCCTGGTGGACACCCTCGCCGGGGCCGGACGGCCCCTCACCATCCCGGAGGTCCTGGCCGCCTGCCCCGAGCTCCCGCAGAGCAGCGCCTACCGCAACATGACCGCGCTGATCGAGGCGGGCATCGTCCGGCGGGTGGCCGGCACCGACGACCACGGCCGCTTCGAGCTGGCCGAGGAGCTGTCCGGCCACCACCACCACCTGGTGTGCGCCACCTGCGGCAAGGTGGACGACGTCGCCCCCAGCCCCCGCCTGGAGCGGGCGCTGGCCGAGGCGGCCCGGGCGGCGGCCGAGGAGCAGGGGTACGCGGTTACCGACCACCGCTTCGATCTCGTGGGGGTCTGCCCCGCCTGCCGCTAGGCGCATGGGCGCACCCGCACCCGGGCGCGGCGGGGGCCGGGTCGCCCCGGCCCCCGCGTCACTGCCAGTTCGGTGCTAGAAGGCGCCCGTCCCGTTCGGCGTGCCGAGCCCGGTCGGGCCGTCCCAGCCGGCGCCGGCGGTGCACAGGGCGTTGCCGCAGCTGCCGTTGGTCCCGCTGGTGACGTCGTTGAGGTTGGCGGACGTGCCGTGCAGGTAGGGGTACGAGCTGTTGGTCACCGAGGCGGTGTTGCCCGCCAGGGCGTACACGCCGGCGACGAGCGGCGAAGCCAGGCTCGTCCCGCCCACGAGGATCCAGCCGCCGTAGCCGTAGGTGTCGTACACCGCCGCCCCGGTGTTTGGGTTGGCATCGGCGGAGACGTCGGCGGTCGCCCGCATGGCGCACACCGCGGTCAGGGTGCTCACCGCCGCCTGCCAGGTCGGCTGGGATTCGCCCTTGCTGCACCCGCTGCCGCCGCTGTTCCAGGCCGACTCGACCCAGCCCCGGGCGTTGGTCGACGTCTGGAGGGTCGTGCCGCCGACCGCAGTGACGTAGGGCGAGGACGACGGGTACTCGATCTGGAAGCCGGTGTCGCCGGTGCTGGCCGTGATGGCCACGCCGGGGTGGTTGTAGTACGAGTCATAGGCCGACTCCCCGGCACCGTCGTTGCCGCCGTAGCTGTTGGAGATCGACTTGGCGCCCAGGCTGGCAGCGGTGTTCTCCGCGTTGCCCAGGTCGGTGAAGGACGCCGAGTAGGCCTCGACGAGGACGAGGCTGCACTTCGGGCACACCGCCGACGCGGCATCCAGGTCGAGCGACTCCTCGAGCCCCCAGCCGCTGTTGCCGGACGGGCCCCGCCCGAACCGGGTCATCTTGACCTTCTTGAAGCAGCCGTTGGCCGTCGTGCACGGCGGCAAGCCTTCCGTCGAGCGGTAGGTGGCCAGGTTGGACTCGGCGTAGGGGTTGTCGTAGGCGTCCACCAGAGCGATCGTGCCGCCGTTGGTGGCCGCCGCCGCCGTCAGGTTGTACGCCGACTGGAACTGCGTGGGGCCGTAGCCCACGGGGTTGGCGTTGGTCAGCGGCGCTCCGTGGCCATCCACGATGACCCGGGCGGTGCAACTTGCCTCTCCCGGACCCGGGTCGCTGCACACCCGGGCGCTGGCCAGGCCGGCCAACCCGGGGGGGAGGATCGGGGCGGGGGTCGATGACGGGGGCTGGGCACCAGCAAACGGGGCGAACAGCAGTGTACCAACCAGCGTAGCTGTTGCCCCGATAACGATCAGGGTGGCCGGCCGGAAGCGATGCGTCTTCATCGGGATGCTGCCTCCTTCTGGCGAGTGCGATGCGACCGATTAAGCGTTCGACCCGACAGCATGGCTGCCGGCCACATGAGCACTCCTTAATTCGGCACGCTCCGGAGGTCACTTAAGGCCCTTCTTAGATCCTCGGGGAGAGGATCGATCGCCTCGATCCGGATCCCGGTCACCGGGTGTACGAACTCTAGGCGGAGGGCGTGGAGGAAGGGCCGGTGCAGCCCGAGGGCGCGGGCAAGCCCGGCCGCGGCCCGGCCATAGGTCGTGTCGCCGACGACCGGGTGCTGGATGTGCGCCAGGTGCACCCGGATCTGGTGCGTGCGGCCGGTATGCAGGTGGACCTCGAGGAGCGAGGCGGGCGCCGGCCGCTCGAAGCGCTCCGAGACCGTGAACTCGGTCACCGCTTCCCGGCCCCCAGGCGCCACCGCCATCCTGGTCCGGTCACGCTGCGACCGGCCCACCGGGGCTTCGATGCGCCCGGCCGGCATCCCGAAGACCCCGGCGACGAGGGCCTGGTACGTGCGGGCGATCTTGCGGGCCTGCATGGCGGCAACCAGGCCCCGGTAGGCGTCGTCGGTCTTCGCCACCACCAGCAAGCCGGAGGTGTCCTTGTCGAGGCGGTGCACGATGCCCGGCCGGCTCCCCCCCGCCGCCGGGGCCAGCGCCATGACCCGGGCGAGAGCGTCCACCAGCGTGGGCCCCCGGGTGCCGGGGGCGGGGTGCACGACGACCCCGGCGGGCTTGGCGACGATGGCCAGGTGGTCGTCCTCGACCACGATCCGGTACTCGGCGTCGGGTCCCTCGACGGTGCGCTCAGGCAGCGCCTCAGCCTCGATCACCTCACCGGCCACCAGGCGGTGGGACTTCGCCGCCGGGCCCCCTTCCCGCGTCACCCTGCCCGCCTCGACCATGTCCTGCACCTCCCTGCGGGACCACCCGCCGGCACCGGCCAGCCAGGCGTCCAGGCGGGCTCCGGCGGCATCGTCGGGCACCACGAAGCGCACGGCCCTACCGCCGCCGGAGCTCGAGGAGCAGCAGCAAGCCGACCCCCACCACGATGGAGCTGTCGGCCAGGTTGAACGTGGGCCAGTAGCGGAAGTGAATGAAGTCCACCACCCGGCCCTGCAGGTGCCCGGGGGCCCGGACCACCCGGTCGATGAGGTTGCCGAGCCCCCCGCCGGCCACCAGCCCCAGCGGGACCGGCGCCTGGGAACTGCGCAGCCCGAGGACCAGGACCGCCCCGACGATCAGCGCGGTGAGGGCCAGGAACAGCACCGGCGAGTTCGGGAACAAGCCGAAGGCACCGCCCGGGTTGCGGGTGAGCTGGAGGTCCAGGAGGGTGCCGAGGATGCGCATCGGGCGCCCGGAGGCCAGGAGGCGAACGGCAAGCGCCTTGCTTATCTGGTCATAGGCCACCGTGAGGGCGACCATGCCAGCCAGCAGCGCTCTTGGGCGGGCTACCGGCGCTCCTCGGCCTTCTTGCACTTCAGGCACAGCGTGACATGGGGCAGCGCTTTCAGCCGGGGGCCCTCGATGGGCTTGCCGCACGACTCGCAGATGCCGTACGTGCCGTCGTCGATCTTGTGGAGGGCACGGTCGATCTTCGAGCGCAGGTCGGAGACATTGTTGGCGATCGACAGATCCTTCTCCCGCTCGAAGGTGAACGACCCGGAGTCGGCGAAGTCCTCGTCGTAGCTCACCTCGCCCGAGATCTCGGACTGCGAGGAGTTGAACGTGACCTCCTCGATCTCGGTCAGCTGGCGCTGGAGTTCTTCGCGCTGCTGGACCAGGGCCCCCCGGATCCCGGCCAGCGTCTCGGCGTCGAACGCCGTGCGGGCGACGGGGACGGAGGCGGCCGCAGCCGGCTTGGGGGCCGCAGGCGTCGCCTTGGCGGTGGGCTTGGGCGAGGCTTGTGCGGCCGCGGGCTTGGGAGCCGGCTTGGCCGCAGCGGGCTTGGGGGTGGGTTTGGAAACCGGCTTGGCCGCCGCGGCCTTCGCCGTTGCCTTGGGAGCGGCCTTGGCGGCGGGCTTGGCGGGCTGATTCACGGCGGCAGGCTTCGCAGCCGCCTTGGCCGCCGGTTTGGGAGCAGGCTTCGCAGCCGCCTTGGCCGCCGGTTTCCGGGCCGGCTTTGCTGCCCCCTTGGCCGCCGGTTTCGGGGCCGGTTTGGCGGCGGCGGGCGCGGCCTTCCGGGGAGCGACCTTCGGCTCCCCGTCCGGCAGTTCGGGCTTGCTGACTTTGCTTGGCATGACCGCCCACAGGAAGCACTAAAGCGGATGAATGAAACGTTTCTGCAGCAGAAGGATGCGGGGGGAAAATTCGGCGAACCATACCACTATGGCTGCGGCCAGTCAAGACCGGAGTCAACGCTGGCGCCGAGGGCGGCGGCGGCCTCCTCCGGGCTCCGTCCGAGCACGTGCACCCGCTTGTTGCGGCTCTGCGAACCGGACAGCAGCGTGGCCGACGACCGGGGGACGCCCAGCCGCTCGGCCAGAAGCTCGAGGAGGGCGTCGTTGGCCTTGCCGCCCTCGGGCGGCGCCTTCACCTTCACCTTGACCGCGCCGGCGTGCATCCCGATGACGGCGGTCCGCACCGCGCCGGGCTGGCAGAACACGGCCACCACGACGCCGTCCGCGACTGCCTGGAAAGGGGAAGCCCGCACAGCCCCTTTATAGTGGGCGGACCATGGCTCCTCCGTTCAGCCCGGTCGCGCCCCAGGTCCGGTTCCCCGAGGTGGAGCAGCGGATCCTGGCCTACTGGGCGCGCCACGACATCGTCGCCCGCGGTCTGGCCCAGAACGAGGGGGCACCGGAGTGGGTCTTCTACGAGGGGCCGCCCACCGCCAACGGCCGCCCCGGCGTCCACCACGTCGAGGCCCGCATCTTCAAGGACATCTTCCCCCGGTTCCAGGTGATGCGGGGCCGCTACGTCCACCGCAAGGGCGGGTGGGACTGCCACGGCCTGCCGGTCGAGCTGCAGATCGAAAAGGAGCTGGGCTTCAACCGCAAGGCTCAGATCGAGGAGTACGGCATCGAGAGGTTCAATGCCGCGTGCCGGGAGTCGGTGCTGCGCTACGTGGCCGAGTGGGAGCGCCTCACCGAGCGCATCGGCTTCTGGATCAACATGGACGAGGCGTACCTCACCATGAGGCCGGAGTACGTCGAGAGCGTGTGGTGGAGCCTGAAGGCGCTGTACGACGCCGGGCTGCTCTTCCAGGACCACAAGTCGGTCCCCTACTGCCCCCGGTGCGAGACCGCGCTCTCCGACCACGAGCTGAACTACGCCGGCTCCTACCGCACCGTCACCGACCCCAGCGTCTACGTCCGCTTCCCGCTGGTGGACGGCGACGCCGACCTCCTGGTCTGGACGACGACACCCTGGACCCTGCCCTCCAACCTGGCCGCCGCGGTGAACCCGGAGGTGACCTACGCCAAGGTGGCATGGGGCCACGAGCGGCCAGTGATCCTGGCCGAGGAGCTGGTCACCCAGGTGCTGAACGAGGGCGCCCGCATCATCGAGACCTTCCCCGCCTCCGAGCTGGTCGGCAAGCACTACACGCCGCCGTTCCGCTACGTCGAGCCGGACAGTGACGCCTGGTTCGTGATCGACGAGGAGTACGTCACCACGACCGACGGCACCGGCATCGTGCACATCGCCCCGGCGTTCGGCACCGAGGACCTGGAGGCCGGGCGGCGCCACGGGCTGCCCTTCGTCAACCTGGTGGACCGCTCGGGGCACTTCGTGCCTGAGGCCGGGCCGCTGGCGGGCATGTGGGTGAAGGATGCGGACCGGGTGGTCATCGAGGATCTCTCGGCCCGGGACCTGCTCTTCAAGGAGGTCGCCTACGAGCACAACTACCCGCACTGCTGGCGGTGCGGCACGCCGCTGCTGTACTACGCCAAGAGCTCGTGGTTCGTGCGGACGACCAGGTTCCGGGAGGGCCTCCTCGCCCAGAACGAGCAGACCACCTGGCACCCCGAGGCGATCAAGCACGGCCGCTACGGCGACTGGCTGGCGAACAACATCGACTGGGCCCTCTCCCGGGACCGGTACTGGGGGACCCCCCTGCCGATCTGGGAGTGCCCCGAGAACCACCGCACCGTCGCCGGCTCCCGGGAGGACCTTTCCAAGCTCGCCGGGCGGGACCTGACCGGGCTGGACCCGCACCGGCCCTTCGTGGACGAGGTCACCTTCGCCTGCCCGGAGTGCGGCCAGGAGGCGCACCGGGTGCCCGAGGTCATCGACGCCTGGTACGACTCGGGCTCGATGCCCTTCGCCCAGTGGGGCTACCCCCGCACCGGGGTCGAGACCGTGCGCCGGCGCTTCCCCGCCGACTTCATCTGCGAGGGGCTCGACCAGACCCGGGGGTGGTTCTACTCGCTGATGGCGGTCTCCACGCTGGTCTTCGGGCGCAGCTCCTACAAGCAGGTGCTGTGCCTGGGGCTGATCGTGGATGAGGACGGCCGCAAGATGTCGAAAAGCACGGGCAATGTCCTGGACCCCTGGTCGGTGCTCGATGCGCAGGGGGCCGACGCCCTGCGCTGGTACCTGTTCACCAGCGGCTCGCCCTGGGCCAACCGGCGGCTGGGACCGGGCGTCGTCGAGGAGTTCCTGCGCCGGTACCTGCTCACGCTGTGGAACACCTACTCGTTCTTCGTCACCTACGCCAACCTCGACGGCTTCGACCCCGCCCAGGTTCAGGCGGTGCCGGTGACCGAGCGGCCGGAGCTGGACCGCTGGATGCTGGCCGAGCTGAACGACACCGTCGCCGAGGTCACCGACGCCCTGGAGTCCTACGACGCCCTGCGGGGCGGCCGGCGCCTCGACGCCCTGGTGGACGACCTCTCCAACTGGTACGTGCGCCGGAGCCGCCGGCGGTTCTGGCGCTCGGAGGGGCTGGAGGCGACGGACAAGGCCGCCGCCTACGCCACGCTCTGGGAGTGCCTGGTGACCATCGCCCAGCTGACCGCCCCGTACACCCCGTTCATCGCCGAGGAGATCTACACCAACCTCACCGGGGCCGGTGCATCGGGGGGCAGCGTGCACCTGACGTCCTGGCCGGCCGGCGACCCGGGGATGGTCGATCGGGACCTGATGGATCGCATGCGCCTGGCCCGCCAGCTGGTGGCCCTCGGCCGGGCCGCCCGGGCCAAGGCCAAGCTGCGCACCCGCCAGCCGCTCCCCCGGGCGCTGGCCGTGGTCCCGGCCGCCGAGCGGCCGGGCGTCGCCCAGATGGCCCGGCTGGTGGCCGAGGAGCTCAACGTGAAGGAGCTGGAGCTGGTGGACAGCCTCGAGGAGCTGGTCCACTACACCATCAAGCCCAACTTCCGGGCCCTCGGGCCCCGCTTCGGCAAGCGCATGCCGGCCATTGCCGCCGCCATCGCCGGGCTGTCCGCGGCGGAGCTGCGGGACATGCGCGATGAACTGGCGGTGGGCGGGCCCACCGCGCTGGTGATGGACGGGGAGACGATCACCCTCGACGCCACCGACCTCGAGGTCCGCGCCGAACGCCGGGAGGGCTACGAGGTGGAGCACGAGGGCGGCTACGCCGTGGCCCTGGACACCGACATCACCCCCGAGCTGCGGGCCGAGGGCCTGGCGCGTGAGGTCGTCCGGGCAGTCCAGGACGCCCGCAAGGAGGCGGGCCTGGAGATCTCCGACCGCATCCGGTTGTGGCTGGGAGCCGCCGGCGAGCTGGCCGGGGCCATCGAGGCGCACGAGGCGTGGATCCTCGGCGAGGTGCTCGGGGTGGAGCGGCTTGCGGCGGCCCCGGCGGGCGGGTTCTCCAAGTCGGTGGAGGTGGAAGGTGCGCCGCTCGAGGTGCGCCTGGCGAAGGCCTAGCGAGTCCCCGCAGAGAATCGGCACTCCCTTTGTGCCGTCGCCGTTTCGAGTGGGTAGGCCCCAGGTTCGGCCACCGCCAGGTCGAGCTTGCCCACGGTTGGGGCACGGCCTCCGCTCAGGCGAAGTGCACGACGCCCATCAAGGTGATGCCGGTGGCCACCGCCAGCAGGCTCCCCGCCAGGGCGCCCTGGCGCCCCTTCCAGCTCACGATCGCCAGGTAGGCCAGGCCCCCGGCCCCGAAGGCCAGCCCGGCCCCCAGCTCGGGAGGCGAGACCAGGTGCAGGGCGTACTTCACCACCAGGAACCCGGCCACCACCAGCACCCACGACGCCACCGCCCGGACCACCGCCTGGCGGTTGGTGAGGCCCTCCCGGCGCAGCACCGCGACCAGGGCGGTCGCCTCGGGGATCAGGTGGGCCACCAGCCCGGCCGAGAGCAGCACGCCGAGGGCCACGCTCACCCCGTACCCGGTGGCGGTTACCACCCCTTCCAGGAACGAGTGCAGCCACATGCCCAGCGTCGAGGCCCACGAGGCGCCTTGATGGCCCAGCGCGTCGAGGCCCTGGTGGATGGCCACGAAGAACCCCAGCCCGGCGAGCGCCCAGATGATGGTGGCCGGCACGCCGGCCCGGGTGCGGGCGTAGGGCAGCACCTCGAAGGCCGCCGCCCCGGCAAAGATGCCGGCCGACAGCGGCACCACCCACAGGCGCCACGAGGGCAGCGCCACCTCGGTACCGGCGGTCTGTTCGATCGGCAGTTCCAGCATAGATAGATCCTCGCAGATCCACGAAACCTAATCCCCGGACATAGACTTAAAAGCGGTGACACGGTTCCCGTATTCCACGCAGTCCCATCCAGGGATGCGCGCGGCCCGGAGCCTCTCGGTGGCGGTGGCGGGCCTGTTCGTCGGCCACCTGCTCGTCTACCGCCTCATCGCCCCTAACGCCATCCAGCGGGCCGTGCTGCTGGCCAGCACCGGGCACGCCTACCTGCCCCCGGCCGTCGCCGGCGGCGCGGCCTTGGCAGGCATCGGCGCCATCGCCAGCTTCCTGCTCGCCTTCCGTCGGGGCCGGGCCGCCATCCGGGGGCGCTCGCCGCTGCTCTGGGCCCTGGTCCTTCCGGCCGTCGCCCAGGCGGGGGCCTTCGTGGTCCTGGAGGTCGCCGAGCGCCTCCTGTCCGGTGTCCCCCTGGGCGGGCTGTTCCTCATCCTGCCGGTGGGCATCGCGCTGCAGCTGGCCGTGGGTGCCCTCGGGGGGCTGCTCCTCTTCGGGATCGACCTCGCCGGGGAAGGCGCCGGGCAGCTGGGAGTCCGGGGCCGGCCGGCCGCCACCCCTCCCCGCACCACTGCAGTGGTGCCCGCCCCGGAGGCGCCCGCGGTGGCCCCCCGGGTCGAGGCATTCGGCATCCGGGGGCCGCCGCGGGCGGCGTAGGTCGCCAGCTCCTCACCTCCAGATCCCTCTCCAGAAAGGAACCGTCTGTGCGACGTATGCGTCTGTGCGCGGGCGCGCTCACCCTGGGCTTCGTGGCCTCGCTCGCCGCCGCCTTCAGCGTGCTGGGCGCCGCCCCGGCGCTCGCCCACACCACCCAGAACGCCGGCCCCTACGCCATCACCTTCGGCTGGATGACCGAGCCGTGCTACGTCGGCGAGCCCAACGCCGTCCAGGTCTTCGTCCATCAGGGCAGCCCCACCGGGGCCGCGGTGTCCAGCAACGTCACCCTGACGGTGACCGTCGCGGCCGGTGGGGTCACCGGCACGGCACAACCGCTGGCCGCCGCCTTCGATCCGGACACCGGGCTGGGCGACCCGGCGGAGTACGACGCCCCGCTCATCCCCGAGGCCCCGGGGACCTACACCTTCACCGTCGCCGGTGAGGTGAACTCGACGAAGGTGAGCGTCTCGGCCTCCTCGGGCGACTCCACCTTTGACTCGGCGAACGACCCCAGCAAGATCGAGTTCCCGTCGCCGGTCCAGGGCCCGGCCACGCTGGGCAACGCCATCACCAACCTGCAGGCCGCCCTGGCGACCGAGACCGCCGCCGCCAACGCCGCCAAGGCCTCGGCGGACGCGGCCAGAAAGACTGCGAGCACGGCCCGGACCCTGGCCATCGTGGCCATCGCGGTGGCGGTGGTGCTGGGCTTCGGGAGCTTCGGCGTCGGGAGGCGGAGGAGAGGAGCCTGATGATGCGCCGCCGCATCCGTGCTGGACTGAACCTCGCCTTCGCCCTCGCCGTTGGCCTGGTGGCGGTCGTCGGGCCCGGGGCCTGGGTCGGCGCGTCGGCGCACGCCCTGCCCGTCACCACCAGCCCCGCCAACGGGGCCACGCTGCAGACCCCGCCCACCGAGATCGAGATCACGTACAGCGAAACGCCCGACCTGGCCCACTCCCTGATCCAGGTGCTGGACACCTCCGGGAAGCAGTGGGCCAGCGGCCATCCCGCCCGGGTCCCGGGCCAGCCGGCGTCCGCCGTGGCGCTCCCGATCCCCGGCACCCTGCCCAAGGGGGACTACACGGTGACCTGGAAAACGATCTCCACCGTGGACGGCCACCTGGCGACCGGGTCCTTCAGCTTCGGCGTCGGCGAGGCCCCCCCCACCAGCACCGCCGGGTCCGGGCCCTCGGTCAGATCCCCGGGCCCGTCCGAGGTCGCCGCCGTGGCCCGCTGGCTGTACCTGGCCGGGCTGATCGGCCTGCTGGGCCTGGCGTTCACCGAGCTGGTGACGCTGGGCGGGCGGTCCGCCAGCCAGCCGCCCCGCCGGCTCCAGCGGCTGTTGCTGGCGTCCTGGGCGCTGGCGCTCATCGGGGCCGTGGGCATCCTGCAGGCCTCCCGGGCTGGCGCCCAGCTGGGCCTGGCCGACACGCTGTCCAGCAGCATCGGTCACGCCTTCCTGCTGCGCGCCGCGCCCTTGGTGGTGGTCGCCATCGGGCTGGTCCTGCTCCTGCGGCCCGGCGCCGCGCGCCGCACCGGGCTGCTCGCTGTCGCCGCCGGCACGCTCGCCTCGATGCTGGCCGACGTGGTCAAGGGCCACGCCGACGCCCGGTCCACCTGGATCTGGTTCCGGGTGGGCACCCAGTGGGTGCACTTCATCGCCGCCGGGATCTGGATCGGCGGCCTGGCCGGGCTGCTCCTGTGCCTCGGTCCCCTGGGCGAGGGCAACCGGGCGGGCCCGGCGAAGCGCTTCTCGTTCTTCGCCGGGATCAGCATTGTGGCCGTCGGGATCACTGGCACCCTGCGGGCCATCGACGAGGTCGGGAGCTGGAAGGGCCTGTTCCACACCAGCTTCGGGCAGGTGATCATCGTCAAGGTGGTGCTGTTCGGGGGCCTGGCCGCCCTGGGAGCGCTGAACCGCTACCGCAACGTGGGCCGGGTGGACGCCCATCCCGGCGGCTTGCGGGCGGCGGGGCGGGTGGAGCTGATGACCATGGCGGCCGTCCTGGCCGCCACCAGCCTGCTGCAGAACCTGGCTCCCTCCACCTCGGTGCTGGCGGCGCAGCACGCAGCGCAACTCGCCGCCCAGGTCACCAGCCTGCCGCCGATCACCGCCAGCGCCTCCGATTTCGCCGAGACCTACAAGCTCGGGCTGAGCATCAGCCCGGGTGGGGCCGGCTTCGACACCTACACGGTCACCATACGGAACTTCCTGACCCAGGCCCCCGAGGACGCCCAGAAGGTGTCGATCGGCTTCACCGCCGCCAACAACCCGGCGGTGGGGCCGTCCAACCTCGACCTCACCCGCAGCAAGCTCGGCACCTATACCGGCAAGGGGGCCAACATGGGCATCCTGGGGCCGTGGAACCTGACGATCACAGTGGAGAACGGGCCGACGAAATCCGTGCAGGTGCCGGTCACGGTGGTCACCGAGTCACCCGACCAGCCGGTGAAGTCGCAGGCGTTCAAGGGGTCGCCCACCGTCTACAACATCAGCCTGCCCGACGGCAGCATCCTGCAGATCTACATCGACCCGCTCAACCTGGGGGTGGCCGAGTTCCACGCCACCTTCCTCAATGCGGCGGCAACCACCGAGACCCAGATGCAGCCGGCGATCTGGGCCACTGCCCAGAAGGTGCCGGGCGGGCCGGTGGGCCCCCTCCTCACCTACCGCGACCTGGACGGCATCGGGCACTTCGTGGCCGACGCCAGGGTGCCCAAGGGCACCTACTTGTTCAACGTGGTGGGGACGACGGTGACCGGAACGGCACTGGGCGGGTCGCTGGTGCTGCCGGTGACGTAGCCGCCGCCGTCGGCCACCCCGGCCGGACCGCGCCCGGGCTCCGGGGCCGTCACCGGGAGGCGTGCCCCCGGCGGCGGGTGAGCGCGACGGCGGCGATCGCCACCAGCACCAGGAACGCCCCGCCGATGCCCAGCACGGTCGCCGAGCCCCCGCCCGCCACCGCCGATGGCGCCGCGGCCACGACGAACACCCCGAGGCCCGTGGTACTGGCGAACAGCTGGTCGGAGCTGGCCGGGGTGGAGCTCAACCCGGTCCAGACGGCACCGTCCCGGCGGTAGACCGTCGTCGCCAGCGCGGCATAGCTCAACACCACGGTGGCGGTCACCGATGCGGGGAGGGGCTCACCCGACGGCTGGTAGGCGGCCGCGATCTGGTAGGCGTTGGAGTCGTAGGTAAGCCCGGACGGCGGGGGCCCCACCGTGGCGGGATCGAGCGGGGTCATGGTGATGCTCACCCCGGTCTGCCCGGCCGCCGCCGGTACGGAGCCCGCTTCGAGGAGCACTTGGCACTGGCCCTCGGGGGTGTTCACCGAGCCTCCGGAGATGGGCAGCGCCATCGAGGCCGCCTGCGGGAGGACGTTGTTGCCCGCCCGGGCGGGCGGCGGGTGGACCCACTGGTAGGGCGGCGGGGCGCCCGCACCGTCATCCAGGATGGGGAACCCGGGGAGCAGGTGCAGGGCGAACGTGGCCGCCGCCACCAGGAGGTAGGCGGCAGCGACGGCCAGGCCGGCGGTACCTGGGCGCCGGACGGCCCGGCACCCCGCCGCGACGGCCGGGCCCCTCACGCTGGGAGTGGCCCCCCGGACCTGGAGCGCCGCCGGAGCACCGCTGGGGCGGCCGCCGCCATCAGGGCCAGGCCGGCGGTGGCGTACGCCCACGCCGGGACCCGGCCGGGCCGGGAGGGCGGGACGCCGGTGGTCACCGCGGCGAACAGCCCGAAGCGGGTGGTCTGGGCGGCGACGGCCAGCGAGGCGGACTCCAGGATGGTGGGCACCTCCTGCCATCCCGAGGCACCGTACAGGAGCACCTGGGTGGCGTCCACCGGGTACCGGAACACGATGTCCGCTGCCTGCGCCGCCGTCGCCGTGACCCCCGAGGGCTGGTAGGCGGCATCGACCCGGTAGGCGTTGCCCTGGATCAGGACGCCGGGGGGAAGGGCCGGGGCGTCAGCCGCCCCGAGGGGCCGGATGCGGAACTCGACGCCGGTCTGGCCCGGCGAGGGGGCGAACGCCCCGTCGGGCAGCGATATCTGCACCTGGCCGTCGGCCGTCTCCAGCGTGGTGGACGCCGTGCCCGAGGGGGTCAGCGGCACCGCCAGCACCGCCGAGCTGGGAGCCTTGTTGATCCCCCGCAGCTCCGGCGGCGGGTTCACCCAGCGGTAGGCGGCGGGCGGGGCCAGGCCGTCGAACAGCGGGATGCCGGCCAGGAGACCGGCGGCGACCGACAGCACCGCGGCGGCGGGCACTGCCACGGCCAGCCCGGCGCCGACCAGCCAGGCGCGGGGCGTCCTCATGCACCCGGGGTCATCGCCGGGAGAAGCGCTTCACCAGCACGAAGCCTACCGCAGCAATGATCAGCCCGAACGGCACGATAATCTCGATGGCTGTGAGAACTCCGGACCCCGACGACGAACTCCCGCCGGTGCCGTTGCCGCCCCCACCGAGGACCGCGGTGGCGAACGTCCCCAGCGAGCTGATGCCGGCGAAGAGCTCGTTGCTGGTGGTCTGGGGCGTCGAGGGCAGCGAGTTCCACGAGCTCCCGGTCCACTGGATGACGCGGTCGGCGTTGGTGGCATAGGCCATCACGATGGTGGCGCTGAGCGAGGTGATCGCCTGGCCGGACGGTTCGTAGGCGGCGCTCACCTGGTAAGCATTGGAGTCGTAGACGAACCCGCCCGGCGGCGGGGGCCCGACGGTGCTGGGGTCGATCGGCGTCATCGTGATCTTCACCGACGTCTGGCCCGGCGCCAGCGGCACCGAGTTGGCGTCCAAGACCACCTGGCACTGCCCGTCGGGGGTGGTGACCGACCCGCCCGTGTCGCCCGGGCCGATGTCGATGCTCTGGGTGGCTCCCTGGGGGGGCTTGTTGTTCGACGCCCGGGCCGGTGGGGGCTTCACCCACTGGTAGGGCGGGGGCGGCTGCAACCCGTCGAGGACCGGGGCGCGGGGCACCCAGCGGAGCGCGAACGAGCCCAGGGCGACGAGGAGGTAGGCCCCGGCGATCGCCAGGCCCACCGCCAGCGGCTTGACCCGCCCGCCCCCGGTGCTCACGCCGCCGAGCTGACCGGCAGGAGGTGGATCGGGGCGGTGGCGTAGGCGGGCGGGTAGACGACCGCCCGGGTGTTGGGCGCCGTCCATTCCCAGATCACGCTCAGCGCCCGGACGTTCTCCCCGGCGCTCGCCGTCCCCCGGGTGCCGAACTGCAGCCCGCTGCCGTTGGGCAGCGCCCCCATCGGCAGGTTCATCGCCTGGGCCGCCGCCGCAATCCCCGCCGGCGTCATGGCCCGGGCCGCGGGCAGGACGTCGTGGAACAGCGCCCAGGCGCCGGCGAAGCCGGTCAGGGCGGCGGCGCTCATCGAGCCCCCCCAACGCTGGGCGTACTGGCTCTTCGCCCACGACAGGGCCTGGGCCGCCGCCGGCGTCAGGTTCGAGGTCTTGAGCACATCGGCGTCGGGCTTGTCGGAGGCGAACAGGCCCACCGCCTCGGAACCGAGGGCGGCGCCGAACTGCGGCAGGCAGTAGCTGGAGCTGGTGCCGATGTTGACCAGCAGCGGTACGTGCTGGGCCAGGATCTGTTGGCGGAGCGACTCGGCATCGTTCAAGTAGGACGAGACGAACAGCACGTCGGTGTGCGCCTGGGCGATCGACGCCGCCATCTGGGCGTAGTTGGCGGTATTGAGGTCGTAGGGAAGGGTGGCGCCCAGGAGGAGCCCCAGCTTGTGGATCTCGTCCAGGGCGCCCTGGCCCACCTCGGAGCCGTAGTCGTCATTCACGTAGGCGACGCTGTAGGTGAGCGGCCGGGCGGGGAGCTGGGTGCGCAGCTCGGAGTTGATGAAGTCGATCGCCGCGCTCCCCAGGACGGTGCCCGCCGGCGGGAACCGGAAGACCCGGGTGCCGAGGTACGGGGCGGCGGTCTCGGTGGACATCTCACCGAGGTCGCCCACGGCGCCGGTCTCCCAGAACACGCCGCCCTTGTCGTAGGTCTGCACCGCCGCCGGGTAGGCGATGGTGCTGCCGTAGCTCCCGACGACCACCTTGGCCCCACCCGCCATCAGGGAATCCACTGAGCCGGGGGCGGCGTCGGCCGAGTCGGTCTCCTTCAGGCGGAGGTCGATCTGCTGGCCGTGCACCCCGCCCTGCGAGTTGGCCAGCGCGGCGGCGAGCTGGACGCCGCGGTACTCCTCCACGCCCCCCGGGCCTTGGCCCCCGTTGGTGGGATAGACCGCACCGACGATGAACGGGTTGCCCCGGGTGGCCGCCCAGGCGATGGCCCCGGCCACGACCAGCAGGGCCACAACGCCCGCCACGATGAGTCTCGACCTGCCGGACAGCACGCTTGTCACGCGATCACCCCTTCTGCAATCAGGTTCGCCACCACATGGGTCAGTCCCGAGGCCGACCACCCCCCGGTGATCCACCGCTGCCAGCCGAGCAGTGCCCCGGCGGCAGCGTCGATCGGGAGCACCGCGAGACCGTAGACCGGGACGTGCACCGCCGCGAACGCCAGCGCCGATCCGCAGACTGCCACCGCCGGACCCCCCGCACCAAAACACACCGCCAGCCAGCCGAACACCAGCCGGCGGAAGAACAGCTCCTCAGCGACCGCCGCCACCACACTGGCCGTCACGGCCGCCACCCCGGCATGGGGCACCAGCACCCCGGCGGGCGGGCCGATGCCCAGCATCGAGGGCAGCCGGCCGGCGAGCAGGAGTGCCCCCACTCCCAACGCCACCGCCCCCAACCAGGTGCCCGCCGAGGGCCGGGAGGAGCCTGGCCGGGCGGCAGCGGCGGAAACTTCCCGCGGGCCCGACGGGAGCGGCGCGATCAGCCCCACGGCCCCCACCCCGACGGTCACGAGGACCGCCCATCTCGACGGCTGCCGGGTGGCGAGGGCGGCGAGCCCGAGGCCGATGGCCAGCGGCGTCGCCACCCGTGCCGGGTCGGCGGCGCGCAGCCTCACTGATCCGTGAAGTCGACGGTCTTCAGGTCCCTCGGGCTGAACGACTGGTGGTTGTTGGCCACGAACTCGGCCGTCAGGAGGTGATGGCCGGTGTGGGTCACCTGCATGTCATAGGTGAGCCCGCTGGTCATCGACACGATCTCGCCGTCGAGGCTGAGGTGGATGTGGCCGTGCGTGGGATCGACCCCGGACACGGTCCCGGGCGGGACCAGGGTGGCCCCCACCAGGGTCAGCACCACGTGGACAGTCGTGCCGGTGACCGTGCTGCCGGAGAGGGGCTGCACGATGGTGATCTGGGCCGGGGAGGCCGGGTTCGGGGAGCCCTCGGGCGATGGGCTGCCGGAGGACCCGCCGCCCGTGTTGGCCTTCGAGCTGCACCCGGCCGCGAGGGCCGCCACGAGCGCGCCGGCCGCCAGGAGGACCGCCAGCTTGCCTGGTCCCCGTCCCCGCATCTGCCCCACGAATGTTGGACGGCGGCGGGGAGGTGGCATCATGGCGGTCAGTGTATACCCGGCACTTGGCGACCTGGTCTGCCGTCGGAATGCTCGCCCTGGCCTTCCTGTTAGCGGGTGCGGCGCCCGCCTCGGCCCACACCACAGGGCCACAGCTCATCTCCAGCTTTGACCGGTTCTCGCCCCAGATTTCGGGTGTTTCCTACAGCATCCTCTCCACCGGCAGCGCCCCGTACATCACTGTGCAGGTGAACGGCCAGCACACGTTCGACATCTTCGGATTGCAGGGCGAGCCGTTCATCCGCATCACCGCAGCCGGCGTGCAGCTCAACCGGAACTCGCCCAGCGATTACCTGGTCACCAACCCGTCCAAGACGGTGACGCTGCCGGCGACCGTCAACCCGGTGACATCCTGGGAGCACGTCGCCGATCAACCGGCCTTCCACTACTACGAAACCCGGGCGGAATGGCCCCACATCGGCCAGCCCCAGGAGGCCAAAGCGCTCGGCCGCACAGCCACCGTCTACCGGTTCACCATCCCGGCGTCCTACGACGGCACTCCCGTGGCGATCGTCGGGCATGTGACCTGGGTCCCGGCCCCCATCAACCTCGAGGTGCCCCTGCTCTTCGTCCCGATCGGCGTGGTGATCCTGCTGTGGATCGAACCGAAGGCCAAGCCGTACGTCAGCCGGATCGCGGTGGGCACGGCGGTGGTCGCCCTCCTGGGCGTGGCGGTGGATGCCGGCCGGAGCGTCCTGACCTTCTCCTCCCAGACCGGCGGCCTCCGGGCCGCTCCCCTGGCAATCCTTCCCGGGCTGGTGCTGATTGCGGCAGTGGCGGTGCCCCGGCTAAGCCGGGGGCATCGGGGAGCGTATGCGACCGTGCTCCTCTTCGGCCTCTATATGGTCACCTTCGGCCTCGTGCGGCTGGGCCTGCTCACCACGTCGCCCTCGGGGGCGATCCTGTGGCTCCACCGGGCGGAGCTGGGGCTGGGCGCGCTCACCACCGCCGGCGGTGGGATGCTGCTGTTCCTCACCTCACCGGTGCGGGCCCATGCCACCCGCAGAAGGCGGCAGCCGGTGTCCCCGCCGAGGCCAGCGCGGGACACCTAGCCAGCCGGGCTGGACTTCTTCTAGAAGGAGCTTCTCGGCCTGCGCTTCGCCCCGCCGGGGGTCTCGGGGCCCGGGGCGGGAAGGCTGGGCGCGGCCTCGGGGGTCGCTTTCGCTTCGGGTTTCGGTGCCGCCTGCGCGGTTGGCTTGGCTACCGGCCTGGCAACTGGCTTGGCTACCGGCTTGGCCGGGACTTTGGCAGCCTGCTTGGCAGGGGCCAGCTTGGGAGAGGCTGCCTTTGGTGCCGGCTTGGATGCCAGGCTGGGAGCCGGCTTGGCGGCCGGCTTTAGCGAAGGCTTCACCGGGGCGGGGGGGGCCACTTTGGCGACGGGTTTGGGGGCGGCTTTGGCTTCAGGCTTGGTCACCGGCTTCGAGACGGGTGTCGCGGCTGGCTTGGCAGCGGGTTTTGCTGAGAGTTTCTCCAAGAGTTTCGCAGAGGGTTTTCCCGAAAGTTTCGTCGATGGTTTTGCCTCTACTTTCGGCGCGACCTTCGGTGTCCCTTGCGAAGTCGGCCTCGGCGCCAGCACTGGTACCGGCTTGGGTGTGGCCTGGGTCGCTGGGGACTTGGGTGCCGCCTTGGGTGTCGCCTTGACAGCTGAAGGCTTGGCCGCGAACGGCTTCGGGGTGGGCTTCGCCGTCGCCTCCGTGGGTGCCGGCGCGGGTGCGGGCTTGGGAGTCGCCCTGGCCGCCGCGGGCTTGGCCGCGGGCTTGGCCGCGGGCTTGGCGGCCGCGACAGGCTTGGCGGGCAGCACGGGTGCGGGCTTGGGGGTTGCCTTGGCGGCGGCCGGCTTCGGTGCGACCGGCTCCGTCTCCGGGGCCTTGGGTGCGACAGGTGGTGCCGCGGGGGCCGCTGCTTCAGGCGCGGGGCCCGGGCGCGTCCTGCGGCCACCCCCGAAGCTGCTCGCCGGGCGGTGCTCGCCGGGTGCCGGCGCGGCGGGCGCCGCCGCCGGGCGGCGGGCCGCAACCGGCGCCGCCGGGGGGGTGGGGGGCGTCCAGGGGGCGATGGCCGGCTCGTCGTTCTCCGCGGCCTCGGCGGTGGGCCGGGCCGCCGACGCGGCCGGCTCCGCACTCCGGGCGTAGCGGCGCATGGGCCGGTGGGGTTCTGGGCCGGGAGCGGGGGCGGGTGGCTCCGCCATCTCAGGCTCGGGTTCCGCCTCGCCTTCGGGCGGGATCTCGGGCGCGATCTGGGGGGCCGACCGGAGTTCGTAGTCGGGGGCCGCCGGGCCCGACCGCATCCGGCGGCGACGGGCGGACCACGGGAGCGCCTCATCCCCGGCGTCCGCGGTCCGGGCAGCGGGCCCCGACGCGGCGGGCCCCGACGCGGCAACCGCCTCGGAGCCCGGGAACCCCACCCGGGAACGGCTCGGCGCCCGCTCGGGAACCGGGACCGGGGGTGAGGCCAACTCGGCGGCCCGCTGCTCGCGGCGGCGCATGACCCGGTCCAGCCACTCATCCTGCTCCCGGTGCGGGGCACCGGAAGCGACGCCCGTCTCGGCCGGCCCCGATGCTGGTGTGCGCTCGGGGGCAGGCGTCGGGGTGCGGGGGGCTGCGGGGCGGCGCTGCGACTCGATGGGCTGCGCCAGCAGCGCCTCCACCTCAGCCTGGGCGCGGGCGAGCAGCTCCTCGGGCGTGTCCGTCCGGGGACCCGACTCGAAGGACAGGCCCGGACCATCGGCCGCCCCCTCGAGGCTGGTCTCGGCGCTGCGGTCGTCATCGGTCGGCGGCTCCCAGCGGGGCGGGCCGGGCTGGGCGTAGTCGTCCTCCTCCATGCCGGTCTCCATGCCGGTTTCCATCGAGGTGTGCAGCGGCGGGACGACCTCAAGGGCCGGCGACGCCTCCTCGGGGGGCGCCTCTGGCGTCGGCTGGCCGCCGCCGGCCCGGCGCACAAACCGGGCGAAGCGCGACTGGATGGGGTCCGGGGAGGCGCCGGCCTGCACCGGCATCGACATGGTGGGCGAGTCTGCCGGGGTGTAGGCGGGCACCGCCGGGCCGGCGAACGAGCCGGTCGCCTCAGGCCGGGATGCCTCCTCCGGCGGGGCAGTCCAGCGGGGCGACACCGGGGCCTCGGCCCCGTCCGCGGTGGCGAGGTCGTTGCGTCCCCGCACCCGATCGAGGACCGAGGAGGCAATCAGCAACAGGAATGCCACGATGGCGGTCACGATCGCCAGGTAGGTCGCCGGATTGGACTGCTGGAGCCATCCGTACAGCAGCGCGACGCCTGCTACACCAACGAACCCGAGAGAAGCCTTGTACATCGTAGGTCACCCCTTCATGATGATTTGTGTTGCCAGACGGGGACATCGCCGTCATGATAATTATCCCACCAGGTCGCCGCCGTCCCGGCGAGGAACCTGGCGAAGGGAGAGCCGGGACGCTCGATCGGCGCTCCGCCCACAGCTCCGCTATCAGCTACCACAGTAACGGCAAAACTCCTCATCGAGTTGAGCGTTCGGGTTCATCACTGGCCGAAGGGCTCAGCCCTTGCCCCAGAAGAGCTCGCGTACCGAGCGCCGCCCGGCCTCGTCCTCGGCCGGGCTGGCGTGGTCGTCCTCAGCGGGGGCCGATCCCGATCCCGATCCCGATCCCGGGGGGAAGATCGGGGCGCGGTCGCTGACGCCGGGGTCCGCTCCCTCCCCTGATGACCGGGGGGAGAACGATGAGGCGGGCCGGCTCCACGGAGACATGCCGGGATCTGGCCCAGTGCCTGCCGGGTCGGGCGCGCCGGGCGGTGACGGATCGGCCACCCTCGGCGGTCCGGGAGGGGCCGGTCCGCCTCCGGGCACGCCCACCGGGTCGCCCCAGGCGCCGGCCTCCTGGGTGTAGCCGGCCTGTGCGTCGGTCCGTGCGTTGCCCGCCGACGGGTCGGCGGACCCGCCCAGCGTAGTGCCCCAGAACGGCTCGGCGGTGGAGGGGCTGGACAGGGGGGCGGCGGGCGCAGTGTCGGGGGGCGGCATCGTGGCCCACGACGGAAGGGCGGGAGGCGGCTCCGGGGCGGGAGGGACCGCCGGCGCCGCCTCCACCGGGGGAACCGGTGGGAGACGAATGGGGTCCTCGGGGACCGCCACGTCGAGGTCATCGGGCGGTGGTCCCAGCACGCTCAGGCTCTGCAGCTGGCCCTCGACGAAGGTGCGCAGGCGGGCATGGTGCTCGGTGTACAGCTCCCGGAGCCGGCGGGCCTGCTCGGCGATGCGGCGCAGCCGGTCCTCGGCCCCCGAGACCGCGGCGGCGGCCCGGCGGCTGGACTCGGAGTCCAGCTGCGCGGCGCGCGAGCGGGCGTCGGCCACGATCTGCTCGGCCTGGGCCTCGGCCTCGGCCACCGCTTCGTCGGCGGCACGCTGGGCAGCGAGCAGCGTGCGCTTCAGGATGCTCTCGGCATTGGCCGCGGAGAAGCCCACGGAGGGGGCGGGGTGCGCCGGGGTGGGGATGCTCGGGACATACGCCGGCTCCTCCACCGCGGGCCGGCGGGCCTCCTTCCCCAGCCTCCGGGCCTCCTCGACCGCCCGGCGGTTCTCGTCGAGCAACCGGCGGTTCTCGTCCGCCAGGCGGCGGCTCTCGTCGATGGCCCGGCGGCTGTCCTCGAACATCTGGCGCCCGGTGTCGATCTGCGTCTCGAGCTCTCGTGCGCGCTGCGTGGTCGCCTCGACCTGCAGGTACAGGGCTTTGAAGCTGGCCGCCACCTCGTCGAGGAAGAGGTCCACTTCTTCGTGGTTGTAGCCACGAAACGCGTCGTGGAACCGCTTGGATTCGATGTCCTCTGGGGTCAGCGTCATAGCAGCGCCCCTCCTGTTCCGCACACAATCCCGTGGGCGACAATGATGATGATGAACCAGACCAAGAATGCCAGATCGAGCGGGAAATTGAAGGGTTGGGGTACCACCTTGCGCAGCGCGTTCACCGGCGGATCGACCAGCGCATAGACCGCGTCCAGGACAGGGCGGAGCCCACCGGGCGGCGCCCACCCGGGCTTGAACATGAACACGAAGCCGATGATCACGCGCACCCAGAGGATGATCTCGTAGGCACCGATGACCGAGCAGAGGAACGTCATCGGTTAGAACTCATCGAAAAAGCCGCGCTCCATCAGACGCCGGCGCTCCTCGGCCGAGACCTCGACGTTGGCGGGTGTGATCAGGTAGACGCGGGGGGCGAGGCGCTGGACCCGGCCCTCCAGCCCGTAGGCCAGCCCGGAGGCGAAGGCGGTCAGGCGCTTGAACAGGTCCTCCTCGATGCCCTGCAGGTTCATGATCACCGGCACCGAGGCCCGCAGCTTGTCGCCGATCTCCTTGGCGTCGTCGTAGGCCCGGGGCTCCACGATGTGGACCTGGCCGAGCGACTTCGGCTGCGGGACCGGGCGCTGCGCGGCGGAGGCGAGGTCATCACGGGTGATCTTGCGTATGGTCGAGGAGTTGTCCCGCGGCGGCTCTTCGTACGCCTGCATCTCCTCTTCGAAGTCGTCCTCTTCGACGAGCCCCAGGTACAGCAGCGTCTTCCTCCAGACACCCATGGACGTCACCTTCCCCCTAGCCAAGTTGAGCCCAAGTTCAGCGTGCGGTCGCCCCCCGTGCGGGCGGGCCGGGGCCCGAACAGGGCCTCGCCGATCCGCACAATCGTCGCGCCCTCTTCCACGGCCACCCCGTAATCCTGGCTCATTCCCATCGAAAGGTGGTGGAATACGCCGGAATCGGTGCTCGCGGCCAGTTGATCGCTGAGCTGCGCCAGCCTCCGGAAGTAGGGCCGGGCCTCCCCGGGAGAGCCCAGCGGGGGCGCCATCCCCATGAGCCCGGTCACGCGGACGTGGGGCAGGGGGGCCAAGGCCTCGGCCAGGCGCGGCACGTCGGCCGGAGCGATCCCGCCCCGGGCTGGATCGCCCGACAAGTTCACCTCGATGAGCACCTCCACCGTGCGCGCGGCACGACGATCAAACTCCGTCGCCAACTCGGCACGGTCGATCGAGTGGACGAGGTCGACCCAGCCGGCCAGGAACCTGACCTTGTTCCGCTGCAACCTGCCGACGAAGTGCCACCTGACCTGCGTGCGTAGTTCCTTATACTTCGCCGCAGCCTCCTGGACCCGGTTTTCGCCGAAATCTCGTTGCCCAAGTGCGATGAGATCGCGCATCGGTGCCACACCGAAGCCCTTGCTGACCGCGACGAGCGTCACGCTCCCCGGGTCGCGCCCGGCACGCCGAGCGGCCGCGGCAACCTCGTCTTGGACACGCTGGTAGCGCCCGGCGAGCTCGCTCACGGGACCCACACCACCAAGGCCTGCCGGCCCGTCGTCCCTCCCCCGCGGGCGTCGCGGCGGTGGGAAAAGAACCTCGGGTCGCACGCCGTGCACGCCGGGCCTCCGGTCAGGCCGTCACTCGGTGCATCGCCCTCGGCGACCGCCACCCCGGCGCGGGCCAGCACCCAGGTCGCGGCCGCCCGGAGGTCGAAGTGGGTGGCGCCGCCCACCGTTCGGGTGCAGGCGGGCGCGCCCGGCCGCCGGGCGACGAAGGCCGCCGAGACCTCGGGGCCCACCTCGTAGCAGCACGGGCCGATGCACGGCCCGATCCAGGCCACCAGGGCGTCCCGGGGCGCGCCGATGGCGGACACCGCCGCCTCGATCACCCCGGCACACAGGCCGCGCCAGCCGGCGTGGACCGCGGCGGCCACGCCCTCACCCACCAGGGCGATGGGAACGCAGTCGGCCACCAGCACCGCCGCCGGCCGGCCGGGCTCGTGCACGACCACCGCGTCGGCGTCCTCGGGCCCGCCACCCGCCGCCGGATCCACCAGGACCCCGCAGCCGTGCACCTGGCGGGCGAGCGCCCAGGTGGGGCCCCACGCCGGGGCGAGGCCGAGCGCGGCGGAAAGGCGCTCCCGGTTGGCCGCCACCCGCTCCGGGTCGTCGCCGGTGGCCACGCTCAGGTTCAGCGAGTCGTACGGGGGGGCGCTCACCCCGCCCAGGCGGGTGCTGAAGGCCACGCCGGGCACCTGGCTGCCGGGGGGCGCAAGGAGAGGGACATCCGGGCGCGCCGAGACCCCGGGCCGGGGCTGCCGGCCTCCGGGGGGGACGGAGACCGGCAGGGCCCTGGGGTCGCTCAGGCCGGTGGGGGGGAGCCTACGGCCTGCGAAGGAAGCTCGGGATATCGAGGTCCTCGTCTTCGTCGGCGTCGAAGATGTAGGTCGGTTCACGGGTTTCGGGGCGCTCCCGCTCGGGCTCCCGGGCGTAGACGGGCTCGGGGGCGTAGGTGGGCTCGCCGCCGCCGAAGGGTTCGATGACGTAGTCCTCGCCCTCGAGCGGCTCCAGGTCCAGCACCGTGGCGTGGCGGCCGGCCATGGCCGGTTCCACCGCCTGGGTCGTCCAGCGGTCGAAGCCCGAGGCGATGACGGTGACCCGCACCTCGTCGCCCAGCTGGTCGTCCACCACGGCGCCGAAGATGATGTTGGCGTCCGGGTGGGCGGACTTGGCCACGATCTCGGCCGCCTCGTGGACCTCGAACAGGCCCAGGTCGCTGCCACCGCAGATGTTGAGCAGCACGCCGCGGGCGCCCTCGACCGAGGCCTCGAGCAGCGGCGAGGAGATGGCGTTGCGGGCCGCCTCGGCCGCCCGGTTCTCGCCCCGGGCGGTACCGATGCCCATGAGCGACGAGCCGGCGTTGGTCATGATCGTCTTGACGTCGGCGAAGTCGAGGTTGATGAGCCCGGGTGTGGTGATCAGGTCCGTGATGCCCTGGACACCCTGGAGCAGCACCTCGTCGGCCATCTTGAAGGCCTCGAGGACCGAGGTTGTCTCATCGCACACCTGGAGCAGCCGGTCGTTCGGGATGATGATCAGGGTGTCGAGCTTGTCCTTCAGGCTCATGATCCCCTGCTCGGCCACCACTGCCCGTCGGCGCCCCTCGAAGGAGAACGGCCGGGTGACGACGCCGATGGTGAGGGCGCCCTGCGCCTTGGCGATCTCCGCCACCACCGGGGCCCCGCCGGTGCCGGTGCCGCCGCCCTTGCCGGCGGTGATGAACACCATGTCGGCGCCCTTCAGCACCTCCTCGATCTCGTCGCGGTGCTCCTCCGCCGCCTGGCGCCCCACTTCCGGGTCGGCACCGGCGCCGAGGCCACGGGTCAGGTTCCGGCCGATGTCCAGCTTGACGTCGGCGTCTGACATCAGGAGGGCCTGGGCGTCGGTGTTGACCGCGATGAACTCCACGCCCTTGAGGCCGGAGTCGATCATCCGGTTGACCGCGTTGACCCCGCCGCCACCAATCCCGACGACCTTGATGACCGCCAGGTAATTCTGCAGGCCCATGGCCATGTCCACCTCCGGATCCCGTGACCCTTAACCATGAAGTTAAGGTTCATAGATGACTCTTATGAAGCTCTGGTAGAGCAATATAGTGGTACCAGAGGCAAAGGTCAACCTGTCGACAAGAAAACATGGTTGTAACTTCTTGCCAGTGATCGTCGGGATCGGCCGGGACTGGAGTCATGTGGGGTCAACAGCAGTTCTCTGCTGCCCGTAGATGTTGCCTGGTGTAAAGAAGAGTTAGTGCGGGACCGCTGCCGGGTGGGCGGGGGCCTGCACGTCGATGCTGGCGAAGCTCTGCCCGGTGGCGAGGAGTGCGGTGACATCGGCGTTTTTGTCCGCCAGCGCGTGGGCGTCCCCGTAGACGATCCGGGTGTGGTCGGTGAGGAGGATGCTGATGAGATCGGCGGCTGGGGCCTGGATGCTCGCCAACCGGGAGCGGAGGTCCTGGGGCAGCGCGCCGAGCACAGCCACCGCCGGGGCGAACGCGGTGGAGGTCACGGTCGTCCCGGGGAGCGGTGCGCCGATATCCAGCTGGTTGACCGCCGGGTAGCCCGTGTTGCCCGCCGACAGGACCCGCCCGGTGCGGTCCACCAGGTAGGCCCGGACGGGGCCGATGACCACCACGGCGGGGCGGCGCTCCGTGACCACGATCCGGATCCGGGACGGCAGCACGTGGCTGACCGAGGCCGTCGCCACCCACGGCAGCGCCTCCACTCGGCGGGCCACCGCCGAGGACGAGATGTCGGTGAGCCGGGTGCCGGGCACCAGGGCGGCGACCCCGATGATCTCGGCCGCCGGGGTGTGGCGATTGCCGGCCACCTGCACCGAGCGGAACTTCAGCCACGAGGAGTTCCACACCGCCACGGCACCGGCGGCGAGCAGGACCAGGAGGGCGACCAGCCCGACGGCCAGCTTGACCCGCCGCGTTCCGCGCGTGCGCGGGGTTCGTCCTGCTCCTCGGGGCGCTCCTCGGGGCGCTCCTCGGGGCGCTCCTCGGGCACCCGGGCCGCCGCGGGCGCCGGTGGGCCCCTGAGCGCCGCGGGGAGACGGGGCGCGCCCGCTCATGTACGCAGGGGCGGGCCGCCGAAGGCGCCCACCAGGCGGACCTCGGGGACCAGCACGACCCCCGTCGCCTCGGCGACCGCCGCCTGGACCGAGGCGAGGAGGTCGTGAACCTGGCTCGCCCGGGCGCCGGCCGAGGCCACGAAGAAGTTGGCGTGCTTGGGCGAGACCTCGACTGCCCCCACCCGGAACCCCTTGAGCCCGCACTCCTCGATCAGGCGCCCGGCCGAAGGGGCGGGCGGGGGCGGGTTGCGGAACATCGACCCGGCGGTACGGGGCTCGGTGGGCTGGGTCGCCGCCCGGTGGTCCCGGTAGCGCTGCATCCGGGCGGCGATGTCCTGGGGAGATCCCGCCTGCAGGTGGAGGCGGGCGGCACACACGATGTCGCGCTCCCCCAGGCCGGTGGAGCGGTAGCCCAGGCCGAGGTCGGCGGCGGGCGCGTCGGCGGCGGCCGCCTCGCCCAGCCGGTAGATGCGCGCCCGGCGCAGCACCGCGGCGAACGACGAGTCGTGGGCGCCGGCGTTCATGCGCACGGCCCCGCCCACCGTCGCCGGGATGGCCACGGCGAACTCCAGGCCGGTCAGTGCCCGCCGGGCGGCCCAGTTGGCCAGCCGGCCGAGGGGTGTGGCGCCGCCGGCATCGAGGGCCTCCTCATCGTCGTCGGCAGCCCGGATCCAGTCGAAGCCCTTCCCCAGGCGCAGCACGATGCCCGCGAACCCGGCGTCGGAGATCAGCAGGTTGCTCCCCCGCCCCAGGGCGAGCACCGGGAGCCCGGCGCCCTCGGCCGCCAGAGCGGTGGCCGCCAGGTCCTCCTCCGCTTCGGCCTCCACCAGGATGGCGGCGGCCCCGCCCAGGCGGTAGGTGGTGAACGGGGCCAGCTCGGCGTCAGTGGACACCCGGCCCCGCACCGAGGTGCGCAGGCTGCGGGCGACGGCGGCGAACCCGGCGGTCACCGCTCCGGGCGCACGGCGTCGCCGTGGGCGAGGACCCGTTGGGGCAGCGTCGTGATGTCGCCCGCCCCCAGGCTCAGCAGCAAGTCCCCGGGCCGCAGCAAGCCCCGGACGTAGTCGGCCGCCTCCTCCAGGTGAGGGAGGTAGGCCACCCGCCGCCCGGGGGCGGCGTCACACACCGCGTCCACCACCAGCTTGCCGGTCACCCCCGGGATGGGCTGCTCGCGGGCGCCGTAGACGTCGGTGACCACCACGACGTCGGCCCGGGCGAGCGCCGAGCCGAAGGCAGGCCACATCGCCTGCGTGCGGGAGTAGAGGTGGGGCTGGAAGACCGCCAGCACCCGGCGCCACGGACCCCAGCGGGCGGCCTCCAGGGTGGCGGCGATCTCGGTCGGGTGGTGGGCGTAGTCGTCCACCAGGTCCGCCCCCAGGACGCTCCCCCGGTACTCGAAGCGCCGGCTGGCCCCGGCGAACTGGGCGAGCCCGTCGGCGACCGCCCGCGGCTCCAGGCCGAGGGCCAGCCCGACCCCGGCGGCCGCCAGGGAGTTGCACACGTTGTGCCGGCCGGCGATCCGGAGGGCGACCGGGACCGCGGGCACGCCGTCGATGGTCAGCGTGAAGCGGGAGCCCTCGGCGCTGGTCTCGATGCCCTCGGCCCCGATCCGCAGGTCGGGCGGCAGCCCGGCGGGCAGGTCCACCGCCGGTGTCTCCAGGCCGTAGACCACCAGGTCCCCGGTGGCGTGCGCGGCGAGCGCTGCCGCCCGGGCGTCGTCGCCGCACAGGATGACGGTGCCGGTGGTGGCCGCGACGAAGGCCCCGAAGGCCTCGATGAGCTGCGCCAAGCCGCCGTAGTGGTCCAGGTGGTCGTCCTCGACGTTGGTCACCACAGCCACCTCGGGGGCCAGCCACAGGAAGGACTGGTACGCCTCGTCCGCCTCCACGACGGCGACGGTCCCCCCGCCCAGGTGGCCCCCGGCGCCCCGCCGGGCGAGGTCCGCCCCCAGCAGCCAGGTGGGCTCCCGGCCCGCCACCTGCAGCATCGTGGCCACCATGCCCGACGTCGTCGTCTTGCCGTGGGTGCCCGCCACCGCCACGGTGCGCAGGCCCTCGACGATCCTCGCCAGGCATTCCCCGCGGGTGAGCACCGGGATGCCCGCCGTGCGGGCAGCCTCGAGCTCGACATTGGACTCCGGCACGGCGGCCGATGCCACCACCAGGGCGGCGCCCGCCACTCGGCGCGCCCGGTGCCCGATCTCGACCGTCACCCCGAGCGCCCGCAGGGCGGAAAGCACAGTGGACTCCCGCTGGTCCGAGCCCGACACCGGGTAGCCCGCCTCCCGCAGGACGCGGGCGATGGCGCTCATCCCCGCCCCACCGATGCCCACCAGGTGGACCCGACCGCCCGGGGCCACGGGCAGTCCCGGGAGCCGGCTCACCGGCCCGCCACCTCGAGCACGAGGTCGGCCAGGTCCCGGGCGGCGTCGGGCTTGGCGAACCCCCGGAGAGCGGCGCTCATCGCAGCCAGGGTGGGCGGGTCGTCCAGCAGGCCATCCACCTCGGCGGCCAGGCGGTCACGGGTGCAGTCGGCATCGAGCACCAGCCGGACGGCATCAAGCTCAACCAGAGGTTGAGCATTGCGCACCTGGTGTGCCCCGGCGTGCGGGTAGGGCACCACGATGCACGGCAGCCCGGTCGCGGCGATCTCAAACAGGGTGGCGGCGCCCGCCCGGCAGACGCCGAGGTCGGCAGCCGCGTAGGCGAGATCCATCCGGTCGGTGAAGCCCACCAGCCGCCACACCAGCGCGTCGCCCGGCCGGCGCTCCGCGGCCAGCGCGGCCTCAGCCGCGGGCAGCTCCTTCGGGCCCACCAGGTGGAGCACCTGGCGGTCGGCCCGGTCACGCCAGACGTCATAGGCCCCGAGTGCCGCCTGGTTGATGTGCCGGGCGCCCTGGCTCCCGCCGAAGACCAGCAGGGTCCGGCGGGCGGCCTCCAGGCCGAAGTGCTCCCAGGCGGCGGGGCGCAGGGCGGGGCGGTCCAGGTGGGCGAGTTCCGGCCGGACCGGGTTGCCGGTCACCACGACCCGGGGCCAGCGCCGCGCCCAGGGGGCTCCCGCCTCCCCGGTCCCGGGGAAGGACACGGCCACGACCGAGGCCCAGGGAGCCGCCAGGCGGGTGGCCCGGCCCGGGACGGCGTTCTGCTCGTGGACCACCAGCGGCACCCGGGCCAGCCGGGCGGCCACCGCCACCGGCACGCTGGCGTAGCCCGCGCACCCCACGGCCACACGCGCGTGGACCCGGCGCAGCAGCACCCGGGCGCGCAGGGTGGCCACGCCGGTGCGGGCGGAGGCCGAGAGGTTGCGCGGCAGGTCACGGGGCGCCAGGGAGCGCCGGAACCCGATCACGTCCATGCCTTCGAAGGGTATGCCCGCGGCTGCCGCCGCGCGGGCCTCGGGGCCACCGGTCGTGCCCGCCAGGACCACCCGGGCCCGGGCCGGCTCCGCCACCAGGGCCTCGGCGAGCGCCAGAGCCACGAACCCGTGCCCCCCGGTACCCCCGCCGGCGATCACGACACCGGGCAGCGAGGGGTCCCCCACCTCCCGGGCCTCAGTCAGCGTCTTCGGCGCCGGCCCCGGCCGCCGCGCCTGCCGCAGGGGCGCCGGCACTGGCGTCGGCCTCCGCCAACCGGGCGGCGGTCTCCGCCCGCGCGAGACCGCCCAGGCGCGCGATGGACAGCAGCAGCCCGATCGCCGCCAGGGTCACCACCAGCGACGTGCTGCCGAAGCTGATCAGCGGGAGGGGCACGCCGGTGATCGGCAGCATCCCGGTCACCGCGCCCACGTTGATCACGGCCTGGATCCCGATCCACGCCGTGATCCCGCCGGCCACCAGGAACCCGAACCGGTCGGGGGCCTCGCGGGCGGTGCGGATCCCGAGGTAGAGGAAGAAAGCAAAGGCCCCCAGCACCAGCAGGGTCCCCACCAGGCCGAGCTCCTCGCCGATGATGGCGAAGATGAAGTCGGTGTGGGCGTTGGGCACGTAGGACCACTTCTGCCGGCTGGCCCCGAGGCCGACGCCGAACCAGCCCCCGCTGCCGAGGGCGATCTGCCCCTGGATGATCTGGTAGCCGCCCTTGAGGGGGTTGGCCCACGGGTTGAGGAAGGCGGTCAGCCGTGCCCGCTGGTAGGGCTTGGAGAGGATGTAGAGGGCGCCGCAGGCCCCGGCCCCGGCCAGGATCGCCCCGAGGTGCCGGATGCGGGCACCCGCCAGGTAGAGCACGACGGCGACCGAGACCGCAGCGATGATCGCGGTCCCCAGGTCGGGCTGCAGGAGCATTAGGCCGCAGGCGATCGCGGTCATCGGCAGGGCCGGGACGGTGAGCTCGCGCAGGTCGCCGACCCACCGGCCCTTGCGTTCCAGCACGTGCGCGGCCACCAGGATGAGCGACAGCTTGGCCAGCTCGGAGGGCTGCACCGTGATCGGGCCGAAGCCCAACCAGCGGCTGGACCCGCCGCCCGAGATCCCGATCCCGGGGACCAGCGCCGCCAACAGCGCCGCCAGCGTCACCCAGAACAGGGGCCGGGCCAGCGCCCGGAGCCGGCGGTAGTCCAGCCGCGCGACCACCGCCATCACCACCACGCCGATCGCCGCCCCGAGGAGCTGCTTGCGGAAGTACAGGAACGAGGAGCCGTAGGCGGTGAACGACTCGACCGACGAGGCGGAGAGGACCATGACCAGCCCGATGGCCAACAGGGCGATGGTGGTCGCCACCTGGAGGCGGTAGGTCGCCGGCGTCCGGATCTTGGCGGCGCGCGGAACGCGGGGCGTCGACGCCCGTACCCGGCCGGCGGCCAGGTCCGTGCTCACGGCCGGCCGCCCAGCCCGGATGGCCCGGTGGGCTCAGCGGGGGGCAGCGCCCGCACGGCGGCGGCGAAACGGTTCCCCCGCTCGGCGTAGCTCTGGTACTGGTCCAGCGACGAGCACGCCGGCGAAAGCAGCACCGTGTCGCCGGGCTGCGCCCATCCGGCGGCGGTGGCGACGGCATCCTCGACCCAGGCAGCGGTGGCGAACGGCAGCCGGCCGGCGAACAGGCCCTCGAGTTCGGCGGTCGCCTCCCCCATCGCCACTACCCCCTTCAGCCGGGGCAGCTCCCCGGCCACGGGGGACAGGTCCAGGCCCTTGGCCCGGCCGCCGGCGATCAACACCACCCGCTCCAGGCCTTGCAGGGCACGCAGCGTGGCGTGCGGGTTGGTCGCCTTCGAGTCGTCGATGTAGCGCACCCCCTCGATCTCCCGGACCAGCGTGCTGCGGTGAGGGAGCGGGCCGAACGCCGCAACTGCGCGGCCGACCGCGGCGGGCTCCACCCCCCACGCCTGCGCCGCCAGCCCGGCGGCCAGGACATTCTCCCGGTTGTGCGGCCCATGCAGCCGGATTTTCGCGATCTCGACCAGCGGAATTGCGGCACCCGGCGGGCCAGCGCTCAGCCAGCCATCGTCGATGCCTGCGGCGGCAGCAAGCGGGCGGCCGATGGCCTCCGCCCCCTGGGCGGCCACCTCGTCCGGCGTGCCGAGGCCGAACGCCGCCACCCGTGCCGCCGCGCCGGCGGCAATCGAGCACGCCCCGGGGTCGGCGGCATTGACGATGACCAGGTCCCCTGCCTCCTGGTGGGCGACGATCTGGGCCTTGGCCCGCAGGTAGTCGTCGTAACCGGCGTGCCAGTCGTAATGGTCGTCGGCGACGTTGAGCACCACGGCAATGGCGGGCCGGAAGGTGGGGGCGAAGGCGAGCTGGAAGCTGGACACCTCGCACACGAGCACCGGTTCTCCCTGGGCAACCCGCGCCGCCGGCGACTCGGCGCGCAGTTCGGCCACCGCATCGACCAGCGGGTAGCCGATGTTGCCCGCCGCGATGGCGTGCCAGCCGCCCTCGGTCAGGATTGCGGCCAGAAGCGCGGTCGTGGTCGTCTTGCCGTTGGTGCCAGTCACCGCCAGGATCGGCAGTCCGATCGAGCTCGAGTAGTGGCTGGCCAGCTCGATCTCGCTCCACACCGGGATGCCCCGGGCCTGCGCCCGGGCGATCACCGGGTTCGAGGGCGGGACGCCGGGGCTGACCACCAGCACATCCGCCCACTCGGCCAGCGACTCGTCGTTGGCCCCGAGCACCGCCTGGACCCCGAGAGTGGCCAGCTCGGCGGCGGCGGCGGCCACCTCGGGTCCCTCGGCGGCATCCACCGCACGGATCTCGGCCTTGACTACGGCTGGCACCACGGCTCCGGCTACGCCTACGGCTGGCACCACGGCTCCGGCTGCGCCTACGCCTGGCAACTCCACTCCGAGCCCGGCGAGGAACCGCGCCGCCGAGCGCCCCGACCGGCCCAGGCCCAGGACGCCCACCTTGACGCCCACCTTGGCGAACGGCAGGCCGGCGCTCAACCGACGCCTCCCCGGGCGATGAAGTCGGCGTAGAACAGGCCGAGGCCGAACGCGACGAAGAGCCCGGCGAGGATCCAGAAGCGCACGATGACGGTGAACTCGGGCCAGCCGAGCAGCTCGAAGTGGTGGTGCAGCGGCGCCATCAGGAGTGCCCGGCGCCCGAAGACCCGGTAGGAGACCACCTGCAGGATCACCGAGCTCACCTCGATGACGAAGAGGCCGCCGAGCACGATCACCAGCAACTGGGTGTTGGTCAGCAGGGCCATGGCCGCCATCGCCCCGCCCAGTGCCAGCGATCCGGTGTCGCCCATGAAGATGCGCGCGGGCGCGGCGTTCCACCAGAGGAACCCTGCGGCCGCGCCCAACAGGCTGGCGGCGACGATGGCCAGGTCCAGGGAATGCGGGGCCGTGTAGCACACCGCCGCCGCCTTGCCCAGCCCACAGGCGTGGCGGTACTGCCAGAAGCAGATGACCACGTAGGCGCCCATCACCATCGCCGAGGAACCGCAGGCCAGGCCGTCGAGGCCGTCGGCGAGATTGACCCCGTTGGAGCAGGCCGCCAGCACGAGGAACACCCAGACCACAAAGAGGGGGCCGAGGTTAATCCCCAAGGGGCGCACGAAGGAGAAGCCGCGCACCGCCTGGGTGTACTTGCCGGCGATGAGGGCGAAGATGATGGCAATGGCCGCTTGGCCGAAGATCTTCCAACGTTTGGACAGCCCCAGCGACCGGCGCTTGCGGATCTTGATGTAGTCGTCGAGGAATCCGAGCCCCCCCAGGGCGACCACCACCCCGACCGCCAGCAGGCCGCTGTCGGTGAACGGCGACACCCGGTGGCGCGGGATGTGGGCGGCGGCGTAGCCCAGGAGCGCGGCGCCGATGATCACGACGCCGCCCATCGTCGGAGTTCCCTTCTTGGCGAAGTGGGCCTTGGGGCCGTCTTCGCGGATCAGCTGCCCGATACCGCGGGCGCGCAGGAAGCGGATGGCCACCGGGGTGCCGAAGAGAGCGACCACCAGCGAGAGGCTGGCGGCGATCATGAGCCGGGTCACCGGGCCGCCTCCCGGGTTTTCTCCTCGAGCTGTTGGGCGACCCGCTCCAGGCCGGCCACGCGGGAGCCCTTGATGAGCACCACGTCGCCCGGGTGCAGCGGGCCAACTGCGGCGGCGATCTGGGCGGTGATCCCGGCGCCGCCCCCGGCGACCAGCACCACGTCCCCCAACCCGGCCTCGCGGGCGGCGTCGGCCAGCGGCCGGGCCCCCTCGCCCACCACGACCAGCTGGTGGGCGGCCGCGGCCGCCGCCCGCCCGGCCGCCTCGTGCTCCGGGGCCTCGCGGGCGCCCAGCTCGGCCATGTAGCCGAGGACGGCCACCAGCCGGCCCCCGGCAGGGACGATCGCGGCGCAGGTTTCCAGCGCGGCGGTCAGCGACGTCGGGTTGGCGTTGTAGGCGTCGTTGACGATGACCGCCCCGCCCACCTCGGACACCTCCATGCGCCAGGGGGAGGCGTGGGCGGCCCCCAATCCGGCGGCGATCTCCTCGATCCCCAGCCCGAGCGCCCATCCCGCACCCGCCGCCGCCAGGGCGTTGGCCACCTGGTGCCGCCCGGCCATCGCCAGGCGGACCGGCGCCCGCTCGGCGCCCCGGGTAAGGACGAAGCTGGCCCGGCCCAGCCGGTCGAGGCTGACCTGGTGCGCCCGGATCGCCGCCCCGGGATCGAGCCCGTAGGTGACCACCGAGGCCCGGGTGCGGGAGGCCAGGCCCGCGACCGCCGGGTCATCGGCGTTCAGCACGGCCACCCCGTCCTCCGGCAGGGCAGCCGGGAGCTCGCCCTTGGCGGCCGCGATGGCCTCCGCCGAGCCGAACAGCTCGTAGTGGGCCACACCCACGTTGGTCACCACACCGATCTGCGGCCGGGCGAGCGCGCACAGCCCGGCGATGTGACCCGGCCCCCGGGCACCCAGTTCGCACACCACGACTTCGGTCCCGGGCCCGGCCAGGAGCAGGGTGAGCGGGACGCCCAGCTCGTTGTTGTAGGAGCGTTCGGCGGCGGCCGTGGCGAACTTGGCCGACGCCACCGCGGCCACCAGGTCCTTGGTGGAGGTCTTGCCGGTGGACCCGGTGATGCCGATGACCACCGGGTTGATGGCTGCCCGGTTGGCGGTCGCCAGGCGCTGGAGCGCGGCGAGGATGTCGCCCACCCGGATCACCGGTCCGCCGGCCTCCTGGGGAGACAGCGGCCGGGTGACCAGGGCTGCGGCGGCGCCGGCGGCGAAGGCTGCCGGCAGGAAGTCGTGGCCGTCGGCGGCCGCCCCCGCGAAGGCGGCGAAGAGATCCCCGGGAGTGACGCGGCGGGAGTCCACCACCACGCCGGTGGCCAGGGCCTGCGGATCCCCGCCGGCGGGGAGGGACAGCTCCCCCCCGGCGTCTCGGGCCAGCTGTGCCAGCGTGCGCCTCACGGGCTGCTGCCGTCCTGGGGTGCACCCGCTCCCCGCAGGCGGCGGAGAAGCTCGGTCGCCACCGCGCGGTCGTCGAAGGGCACCACCCGGTCGGCGAAGGTCTGGGTCGCCTCGTGGCCCTTGCCGGCAATGACCACCACATCGCCGGTCCGGGCCGCCGCCAACGCGTGGGCGATCGCCTCGGCACGGTCGGCGATCAGCCGGAAGCCGCCGCGGGGCGGCGACGGGGCGATGCCCGCCTCGATGCCGGCCATGATCGCCGCCGGGTCCTCGCCCCGGGGGTTGTCTGACGTGACGATCACGGTGTCGGCGCCCGCGGCCGCCGCCTGCCCCATGAGGGGGCGTTTGGCCCGGTCGCGGTCCCCGCCGGCACCGAAGACCACGGCCACCCGCGCCTCCCCGGCCACCGAACGGGCGGCGGCGAGCACCCGGGCGAGGCCATCGGGAGTGTGGGCGTAGTCCACCACCACCGCGAAGTCCTGGCCGGCATCGACCCGCTGGAAGCGCCCGGGCACCGGAGGCAACGCATCCAGCCCATGGGCAACCACGCCCGCCGGCACGCCGAGGGCGAGCGCTGCGGCACCAGCCGCCAGGGCATTCGACACGTTGAACCTCCCGGGCAACGGCAGCGTCACCCATTCGTCGGCCGCCAGGCGGCTGCCGCCGGCGGTCATCCGGAACCGGGAGCCGCCCCCCGCCGGCGCCACGTCAGTGGCCCGGACATCGGCGGGCGCGTCGACCCCGTAGGTCACCACCCGTCCCGCCAACGGGCCGGCGGACAGCTCGGCCGCCAGGCGCGCACCATGGTCGTCATCGGCGTTGATGAGCGCCACCGAGCCCTGGCCGGCTCCCGATTCGGGGAGGTACTCCCCGGAGAACAGTGCCCGCTTAGCCTGGAAGTACGACTCCAGGTCGCCATGGTAGTCGAGATGGTCCTGGGTCAGATTGGTGAACGCGGCCACCGCGAAGGTGGTCCCGGTGATCCTGCCCTGCGCTAGGCCGATCGAGGTCACCTCGATGGCGACGTGGCCCACCCCGGCGGCGACCATGCGGGCCAGAAGGCGCTGCAGGTCCACCGACTCCGGCGTTGTGCGGCCGCCGTGGGACACCGGCACCCCCCCGATGCGGCTCTCGACCGTGCCGATCAGCCCGCTGGGGAGGCCGGCCGCCCCCCAGATCGACTCCAGCATGAAGGTTGCTGTGGTCTTGCCGTTGGTGCCCGTGAAGCCGGCGGCGGCGAGACGCCGGCTCGGGTTACCGAAGAAGGGAGCGGCAGCGAGGTTCATCGCCCGGCGGGCGTCAGGCACCACCAGCTGGGCTGCCGGCACCTCCAGGGGCTGTTGGCAGACCAGGGCCACAGCCCCCGCCGCTAGCGCAGCCCGCGCGTACCGGTGGCCGTCGTCGGCGCCGCCCGGCAGGCAGAAGAAGCAACTCCCCGGGGTCACCGCCCGGGAGTCGTAGGCCAAGTCGGTGAGCGGCCCGGTCGATCCGGCAAGCCGCTCCTCCACCGGCATGCCCGCCGCCCGCAGGATCTGCGCCAGGCCGTGCGCCGAGACCGCGTCGTCCATCGGCGCAGCATCGCGCCATGCATGTACTGGAGACAGCGGAGCCGCAGGCGGAGCGCCAGGAGACAGCGGAGCCGCAGGCGGAGCGCCAGGAGAGAACGGAGCCACGGGGCGGAGGGGCAGTGGGACGGCTATTCGATCGCGCCGGGCGCCGCCGGCAGCGAGCTGGGGTCCGGCAGCGGGTAGGCGGGCGCGTCTCCGGAACGGGCCGGGGCCGGGAGGGGTGATCCCCCTGCGGCCCCTGCAGTCGGCGAGGCGTAGGAGGCCGGCCCCGGCCCGATCCCGAGACGCTGGAGCGCGAACTGCATGACGGTCTTGAACGTCGGGGCGGCGGTGTCGGCGCCCCAGATGGGCGTCGGCTGGTCCAGGACCACGCCGACGGCGAGCTGCGGGTTGGCGGCGGGGGCGAAGCCGATGAAGGAGGCCACGTAGCCCGAGTACCCGCCGCCGGCCGGCTTTTCGGCCGTGCCCGTCTTGCCTGCCACCTGGAAGCCGGGGATGGCGGCCTCGCCCCCGGTGCCGGTACTACCGTTGATCACCTGCAGCAGCATCGAGGTGAGCGTCTTGGCGGTGGAGGGTTCGATCACCCGGCGCTGCGGTGCCGCCGGGGCCGGGACGAGCTTGCCCGCGGCATTCCGCACGCCAGCCACCACCCGGGGGGCCACCCGCACACCGCCATTGGCCACGGTGGCGTAGACCTCCATCATCTGCATGACGGTGACCGCCACGCCCTGGCCGATGGCGGCGGTGGGCAGCTCGGTGGCCGACCACTTCGGCAGGGCCGGCAGCAGGCCGGCAGACTCACCGGGGAGCCCGATGCCGGTCACTTGGCCGTAGCCGAACTTCTTCAGGTAGGCGTCGAGGGTCTGCTTGCCCACCATGTCGGCCACCTTGATGGTGCCGATGTTGGAGGACTGCTCCAGGATCTGCGGCAGGGTGAGGTTGAGGGTGGCGTGATTCTCGGCGTCGTGGAACGTCGCCCCGGCCAGACGGAGGACATCCGGCACGCTAATCACGGTCTGGGTGGTCACCACCCCGGACTCGAGCGCGGCGGAGGCGGTGATCACCTTGGAGACCGACCCCGGTTCGTAGACGTCGGACAGCGCACGGTCGGTCAGCTGCTCGGAGGTGGCGGTCCCGAAGTTGTTGGGGTCGAAAGCCGGGGCGTTGGCCAGCGCCAGCACGTCGCCGGTGGACGGCTGCATCACCACGATGGTCCCGCCCCGGGCGTGGTAGTTCTGCACGGCCTGGGCCAGCACGGCCTCGGCCTCGTACTGGATGTCCTGATCGACGGTGAGCTCCAGGTCGGAGCCCTGCACCGGTGGCGTCACGCTGGACCCGGCGGAGACGATCTCCTGGCCCTGGGGGTCGGCCTGGATCTGCATCTGGCCGGGCTTGCCGGCCAGGACCGTCTGCTGGGTGGACTCCAGCCCGCCGAGGCCGGTCCCGTCGGTACCCACGAAACCCAGCACGTGCGAGGCCAGCTGGCCATCGGGGTACACCCGCTTGGGGTCGTCGATCTGGGTGATCCCGGCCAGCTTCAGCGCCATCACCTTCTGGGCGGTGGCCGGGTCGATCTTGTGGACCAGGTAGGCGAACCCGCTGCCGTTGTCCAGGGTCCGCACGAGGGTGCCCACCGGGACCCCGAGCAGCGGGGCCAGGGTGGCGGCTTCCCCGGCCGGGTCGGCGATCTGGTGAGGGTCGGCCACGATGGTCTTGGCGTCCACCGACATGGCCAGCACCCTGCCGTTCCGGTCGAGGATCTCCCCCCGGGTGGGGGGCAGGTCGATCTTGCGGTCTCGCTGGTCGGTCGCCAGCGAGACGAAGTGGGGCGAGTCGATCCCCTGGACCCACACCAGGCGGGCTGCGACCAGGGCGAAGCAGACCGACATCACCACCAAAAAGAAGATCAGCCGGTGGCCGGGCTTGAAGCCCCCGCCCGCCCGCAGCGGGCTACGGAAGGTGGGCAACGGCCGCACTGCGCCGCCGGCGGACGTCGCCATGACCGGCCGGCCGGCCGGCAAGGGACCGGGAGGGGACGTGGGACGGGGAGCCGAGCGGGGGGTCCGCTGGGGAGTCCGTTGGGGGGCCCGCTGGGGAGTCCCGTTGGCCGACCTACCGGCCACGGGCGCGCGTGTGGGCCGACCGGCCCCAGGCCGGGGGCGGTGGGCTCCCGGTGCGGGTTGCAGGCTGCGCGGGGCGCCCGGCCGGGGTGAGCCCGGGCTGCGGGGCGGCGTCAGCCGGTCAGGCATGCGCTCACGCCCCATTGGCCCTCCCGGACGCAGTGGATGTCGGCGTCTGGGGGGTGAGTGGCTGAACCTTGGCCGCCGGCACCAGGCCCAGCTGGCTGGCGCGCTGGGCGATGTGGTCGGGGGCCTCCTGCACGGACACGGCGTAGCGCAGCTGGGTGAGTTGGGCCTGCTGCTGGGTCACCTGGGTGCCTACTTCGTCCACCTTGAACGAGGCCTGATCCACCATGACCCGCAGGAACACCATGCCCAGAACCGCCAGGCTGACGAGGATCGAGGCGAACACGATGAACGGAAGCCCCGGTGCTTTCGGGGAGGTGACCGACCGTGTTATAACCCTAAGCTTAAACTTGAGGTTATGCGATGAGGGAACGGCATCGGGTAAGGCTTCAGCGACGGCCTGGGTGGCGAGCGCTCCGGCCGTTACTGGCTCGAGGACGGCTTTGGTGGGGACGAACGTGCGGAATCCCCTGCGTTCGGCTACCTCGGTGGGGGCAACCGCTTCCCTTCCCCCTGATTCCGAGCCTGATTCCGAGCCTGCTTCAGAGTCTGCACTGAAGAGGTCGTCGAGGCCACCGCCCCCCGGCAGCACCACCAGGTGCCGGACCCGGCGGGGCACCCGCTCTTCCATGGCGTCTCCGCCGCCACCCTCTTCCAGGGTGGGATCCTCCGGGCCGGAAGGACCGCGTGGATCGCGAGGATCACGAGGATCGTGCGGCTGCCAGCCGTTCATCAGGCCGCCTCGGCGGGGGCCAGGCGCTCGGCGATGCGCAGGTGCGCGCTGGCCGCCCGGGGATTCGATGCCAGCTCCCCGGCTCCCGGGGTGATGGCCTTGCGGGTGACCAGACGCAGCGTGGCCCGGGCGCCGCACACGCACACCGGGAGGTCCCGCGGGCACCGGCACCCGGCGGCCCCGTCGGCGAAGGCGCGTTTCACGATCCGGTCCTCGAGCGAGTGGTAGCTGATAACCGCGACCCGCCCCCCGGGAGCGAGGGCAGCGATGGCCTGGGGCAGGGAAGCCTCCAGCTCGGCCAGCTCGCCGTTGACCTCGATGCGGAGTGCCTGGAAGGTGCGCCGGGCAGGGTGCGGCCCCTGGCGGCGGGCGGCCGCCGGGATGGCTCCCCGGACAGTGTCCGCCAGGTCGGTCGTGGTGGAGAAGGGCTGCCGGTCCCGCCGGGCCACGATGGCGGCGGCGATGCGCCGGGCGAAACGCTCCTCGCCGAAGGCGAACAGGATGCGCACCAGTTCGGCCTCCGGGTAGCCATTGACGACATCGGCCGCGGACAGGTCCTGCCCCGGGTCCATGCGCATGTCGAGGGGACCCTCCGCCCGGTAGCCGAAGCCCCGGTCCGGCCGGTCGAAATGGGGCGAGGAGACGCCCAGGTCGTAGAGCACCGCGCGCACGTCCCTCGCCCCGCCGGCGAGTTCGGACAGCGCGCCGGCAAGATCGCCGAAGCGGCGCTGCATCAGCGTGACGCGCCCAGGGAAGGTGGCAAGGCGGCGGCCGGCGGCGGTGAGGGCATCGGGGTCCCGGTCGAGCCCGAGGAGCGCCGCGTGCGGAGCCGCACCCAGGAGGGCGGCGGCGTGGCCACCGCCGCCAAGGGTGCAATCGACCAGGAGGGGGCGAGGGCCGGGCGGACCAGGTACGCCACCGGGACCGGGCTCAGCACCCTCCAGACCATTTCGCTCCAGTGGGGGCTCCAGTGGGGGCTCCAAGGCGGGTGCCAAAGCGGCGACCACCTCGCCCAGCAGGACCGGTATGTGCTCGAAGGGCTGCTCCATCCGTCACCGCACGACCCCCGCGAACAGCAGGATCAGGCCGATGTAGCCCGCCAGGGTGAACCCGGTGATGGCCAGGAGCAGGAAACTCTCGTAGGTTTCCCGGGCCAGGTCGCCCGCCCGGGTCACCGCCAACTCGCTGATCTCGGAGAGCCCGATCGGGGCTGCCGCCGGGGTTGCCGCCTGTGCCATCTCCATCACCGCCGCCTCCTTCGTGTTCCGAGCCGACCTACGCTCCGCCCTTTCCTGCGCTACCGGTCACAGCAACTGCCGGGCGATCTCCTCGTACTGGCCTTCCACGTCCCCGATGTAGGTGTCGTAGCGGCTGCGGTCCCAGATCTCCGCCCGGCCCGACGCCCCCGCGAGAACCACGTCCTTGATCAGCCCGGCTCCCTCCCGCAGGTGGCCGGGGATCGTGATGCGCCCCTGGGCGTCGACCGTCTCCTCGGACGCCTTGGCGAAAAAGACCCGGGCGTACGCCCGGGCGTTGGGGTTCTCCAGTTGCATCTGGCCAAGGCGCGCCGCAAGCGCATCGAACTCGGCGTGGGCCATCAGGTAGAGGCAGCCGTCCAGACCCCGGGTAATGACGACGTCCGACCCCAGCGTTTCCCGCCAGCGAGCCGGCAGGAAGACCCTGCCCTTTGCATCCAGCGAGTGACGGAACTCTCCAAGCAGCACGGGTTGACTCCACTTGCCGGCGGGTTTTGGGTCCGAGGGATCCTATTTCCTCCACGGCTCCCCACATCGCCCCACCTTACGCCCCGACCCTCCACAGAGTCAATCGTTCGCGGCAAAAAAGCCCGCGGAATATCGGTGGTAGACGTGCGTTGAGGCCCCCCGGCATAGTTACACGGGTGTAAGTTCGAACGTACTTTCGCCTCAGCTGTTAGCGCCCGGCTTTCGTGCGAATAAGATCAGGAACAAACGTTCGACAAAAGCTCTCAGCGGTCACGGGTTACCGAGGGCTTTGGCCGCGGGATCCGCAGCAGCCAGGCCCCCGCCACGCCGCCGGCCAGCGAGCCCGCCAGGAGCCCGGCGATGGCGGCATTGGCCAGGGGTCCGGCGGGCAGGGCGGCGCGGATGATGAGGAGGGGGACGGTCAGACCGATACTGGCCACCGCCCCGAGGCCCACCTCATGGCGGAAGGGGATGGACCACCGATCGGGCGGCGCCCGCCCGAGTGCGGCGACCCGCTGCCCCACCGTGATGCCGAGCGGCTTGCCGACGAAGCGGGCGAGGGCCACCGCCAGGAAGATGCGGGCCGCAGCGCCCGACCCGAGCACCGACCCGGTCAGCGGGACCCCGGCGTTGGCCAGCGCGAAGGCTGGGAGCACCACCAGCGTCACCCAGGGGGCCAGCGCCCACTCCAAACCGGACGACGCATCGCCCCCCGACCGGGGACGGGCGAGAGAGGGGGCGATCACGCCGATCGCCACCCCGAGGACGGCAGGCTCGATCCCGGCCCGGGCCAGTGCCCACCAGGCCGGGATGCCCAGGACGACCAGAGGCCACATCCCGCGGGCCTCCCCCCGCCTCCTTACCGCGGCGAGGGCGATGATGGCCCCCAGGCACGCCAGGCTGACTCCCACCAAGGCCACGTCCACGCGCTGGCTGTAGAAGAGGATAAGGATGGCGATGCTCGCGATGTCGTCAGCCACGGCCAACGTGAGAAGGAAGACCCGCAGCCGAGACGACCCCGGCTGCACCAGGCCCAGGGCCCCCAGGGCGAACGCCACGTCGGTGGCCATGGGGATCCCCCAACCGCCCCCGCCGGACGTGGCGCCGGCGATGAGCGCGTAGAGGAGCGCCGGCACGGCCATGCCGAACGCGGCGGCCAAGAGGGGGGCCGACGCCCGCCGCCAGGAGCGCAGATCGCCGCCCGCAATCTCACGCCGGATCTCCAGGCCAACAAGCAGGAAGAACAACACCATCAGGCCCTGGCTAACAAGATCCCGGAGCGTCAGATCATGCCCCAGAACATGAGCGCTCGGGACGATGGCGTGCCAGATGGCCGCATACGACCCGGGGCTCACATTCGCCCAGACCACTGCCGCGGCCACCGCGGCGATGGTCACCAGGTCCGCGCGGGCACCCCGACCGGCGGCCGCGAGGCGCCGGAGCTGGGGGGAGCAACGGTGACGCATGCCCACAAGGAATCCTCCTGGTCAGCCGCAAGTAGCGCCGACCAGACTTCCCGGCACGCCACGCCCATCATAGGGCGGACGCGACCAATCCACCGGGGCGGGCTGAGTATGAGCCGGTGCGCGGACTACGTAATTCCCTGCAGATTGCGGTGTACCATCAAGGCACCGAAGCTGGGAATTGTGTCCTGTATTATCCCGATTTTTCTCGTTTGGGGGTGAGGGATGCGGCGTTGGGTGCTGTCGAGCCTGCTGGCGTTCGGCATCCTCCTGCTTTCCGTCGTCCTCCCGGCGCCCCCTGCGCCTACCTCCCCGGCACCGGCGCCCCCGTTGAGCCCCCTGTCCCGGGCGCAGGCGGTGGCCGCCGCCGAGAACGGCGGCACCCAGCCGGCGACTGCCCGCCTGGTCAGCTACCGGTCGGCAGCGCAACTTCTGGGCCGGGCCCCCGATCCCGCGGAAGACCCCGGCGCCCAGGTGTGGCTGGTGACCGTCCGCCAGCCGCAGACCTACACGGTGATCCTGAACCAGGCCGACGGCCGGGTGATCGACTCCTGCCTGCAGTGCTGGGCGGCCTGAGCGGGCAGCCCATCCGGCCGCCGCAGCTCACCCTGACGCCCGGCCCTCCGCCGCCAGCAGGCCGTCGAGTATCGCCCCGATCTGGCCCAGCCAGATCGACAGGTGGCCCTCCTCCGGCTGGAGCTCGGCCCGGGCACCCGGGATATGGCCCGCCAGCCACTGGCCGTGGGCGTAGGGCACCATCAGGTCGTCTGCCCCCTGCCAGAGCGTCACGGGGACAGTGATCGCCCCGAGGTCGAACCCCCAGGGAGACACGAAGGCGAGGTCATCGTCGAACCAGCCCCCCGGGCCGTGGGCGAACGCGGTCCGGAAGGACTCGGCCAGGACCTCGCCGAACTCCTCGGCGCAGTACGGCTCGTCCACCGCCGAGACGAGCGAGCGCAGCCCGGCCACCAGGTCGCCCGCCTGGATCGCAGCCAGTGCCTCGGCGTGGGGCGCCATCCATGCGGCCAGCTCCCCCGGGTCGCGAGCGGCCGTCGGGTACTCCACCTGGTTGTCCTCGCCCATCCCGGCGATCCAGTCCAGGCCCTCGGCGTCGTAGGGGGCCACCCCGCCCATCGTTGCCACCGCCCGCACCCGGCCGGGCAGCAGTGCGGCACACGCCAGCGCATGGGGCCCCCCGCCGGACCAGCCGAGGGTGAAGAACCGCTCGGCGCCCAGGTGGTCGGCGAGGGCCGCGATATCCGGGGCGGCGTCCGCCACCCGCCGCCCAGGTTGGCGCGAGGAGCCCCCGAAGCCCGGCCGTGAGGCCGTGGCGAGGCGCAGCCCGCGGGCCGCCGCGGCGTCCTCCAGGAACGGCATCGGCACCGCCGCCCCCGGGCTGCCGTGGTGGAAGATCAGGAGATCGCCCGCCGTTGGGCCGGACACGAGCGCATCGAGCACCCGGCCGCCGGGCAGGGGAAGCGCCAGCCGTTCCCGGGCGGTCATGGCGCCGGGTACCGGAGGAGGGACTCCACCCGGCGCCCCGCCAGGCGCTCCCGCCCGGCCAGGAACTCCAGCTCGATCAGGAACCCCAACCCCGCCACCGTTGCACCCGATCGTTCCACGAGAAGGGCCGCCGCCTCCGCCGTCCCGCCCGTGGCCAGCACGTCGTCGATGATCAGGACGCGGTCGCCGGGCGCCAGGGCATCGGCGTGGATCTCGAGGGTGGCCTCGTCGTACTCCAGCGTGAAGTCCTGGCCGACCGTCGCCGAGGGGAGCTTGCCCGCCTTGCGGATCGGGACGAAGCCCGCTCCGGCGTGGTAGGCGACCGGCGCGGCGAGGATGAAGCCCCGGGCCTCGATGCCGCACACTTTGTCCACCGACCCCCGTCCGAAGGCCAGGACCAACAGGTCCACTGCGGTGGAGAAGGCGGCCTCGTTGCCCAGCAGGGGCGTGATGTCCTTGAAGACGATGCCCGGCTTGGGGAAGTCCGCAATGTCACGGACCCAGCCCCGCAGCCAATCCCCCACCGGGATCCTCGCCGGGGCCGCATCGCTCAGCGGCCGCCCTTCTTGCGTTTGGCCCGGTTGGTCTTGCGGGGCTGCGGGCGGGAGGCCGGGGTGCCCCCGCCCGGCCGGGCAGGCGGGCGGCCGTTGCCCGCGTCCGCCGTGGACCTGTCGGCGCCGGACGAGCCATTGGCCGACGACGCCGATGCAGGCGCCGGTTCGCCGTTGGCCTCGCCGGCGGGCTTGGTCGTCTCCTGTGCCGCCGGCTTCGGAGCTGCCTTGGCGCCGGGCTTGGCCACTGGGCGGGTCCCGGCGCGGGGGGCGGGGCGCGCCCCGGGCTTGGCAGCCGGCTTCGCGGCGGGCTTGGGCGCCGGCTTCTCGCCGTCGTCCTCCTCCCCGCTGCCCGGCTCGCCCCTGCCACCGCCGGATTTGGTGGCCGGCCGGGCGGGCGCCTTGCCCGCGGGCCGGCGGGCAGGCTTGTCCTCGTCGGGCTCGCCGCCCAGGGCTACCGTGCCCCCCCCGGCAGTCGCGCCGGCCAGGCGGGGGGCCCGGGCTGCGGCGCTGCGCAACGAGGCGTAGCGCGGCTCCCGCTCCTTCATGATCGACAGCAGCGGCGTGGCCACGAAGATCGATGAGTACGTGCCCGAGGCGATGCCGACGAACAGGGCGAGGGCCAGTTCCCGCAGGGTGTCGGCCCCCAGCAGGAAGCTGCCGACGAACAGCAGGCTCCCCACCGGCAGCAGGGTCGTGAGCGACGTGTTGATCGAGCGCATGAGCACCTGGTTCATGGACTCATTGGCGATGGTCGCGTACGGTTTCTTGGCATTCGAGGGTATGACGACGTTTTCTTTGATCTTATCGAACACGACCACGGTGTCATACAATGAATACCCGAGGATGGTGAGGATGGCGATCACGGTGTCCGGGGTGACCTGCAGGCCGGTCAGGGCGTAGATGCCGGCGGTGATCACCAGGTCGTGCAGCAGGGCGATGATCCCCGAGAAGGCCATCTTGGTCTCGAGCCGCCACGACATGTAGAGGATGACGACGATGAGGAACACGATGAGGCCCCGGATGGCCTTGTTGGTGATCTCGTGGCCCCAGGTGCTGCCCACCGAGTCCACGCTCACCTTGTTGACCGGTGTCGCCGTCAGGCTTGCCAGGGCCTGCTGGACCGCGCCGGTCTTGGTCGGGTTCAGGCTGATGGTCTCGACTTCAGCCTGCTTCGCGCTCTGCCCGACCTTGTGCGCGATCTGCACAGTGTCGGCAACCACGCCTTGTTTGGCGACCGCCGCCTTGATGTCGGGCACCGACACGTCCTTGGTGAGCGGGACGATGAACTGCGTGCCGCCCTTGAAGTCGATCCCGTAGTGCAAGCCTCGGACTCCTGGGATCAGCGCCACGATGGAGATGGCGATGATCACACCTGAGATGCCCAGCCACAGGCCGCGGCGGCGGATGAAATCGATGTGGAAATCGCTGCGGTAGATCTTGCGGAGCAGCCCCTTTGAGCCGGTACCTTCCAGGGCCGTGGTCATGCCGATGAACCGACCCTTGCCGAACACCTGGGTGCGTGCCAGGATCGCCGCCAGCGGGTAGGTCAGCGCCAGGAAGAGAGCGACGTCGAGGGCGGTGGCCAGCCCCAGGGTGAGGGCGAATCCGCGCACCGAGCCGATGGCCAGGATGTACAGGATCAGGGCGGCAAAGAACGTGACCGTGTCGGCGGTGAACAGGGTGCGCACCGCGCTCTTGTAGCCCCGGTCCACCGACGACCGGAGCGTCTTGGCTTCGTGCACCTCTTCTTTGACGCGCTCGAAGAAGACCACATATGAGTCTGTTGTGATACCTATCGAAACGATCAGACCCGCGATGCCGGCCAACGACAGGGTCAGTCCCGCCACCTGGCCGAGGAGCACGATCACCCCGTAGGTGAGCGCCGAGAAGGCGATGAGCCCCACCCAGGTCTGCAGGCCCAGCGCCCGGTAGTAGATGGCCACATAGATCATGACCAGGAACAGGCCCAGCGCCCCGGCCAGCAGCCCGGCCCGCAGGGACTGGGCACCGAGGGTGGCCGACACCAGTTGCTCGGTCTGCTGGGTGAGCTTGACCGGCAGGGCACCGCTCTGTAGCACCAGGGCGAGGTTCTTGGCGTCGGACTGAGTGAAGCTGCCTTGGATCTGCGTGCCGCCCGGGATCCCCGTGCCGCACGCCACGTCGGTTTGCACCACGGGAGCGGACTGGACCCGATTGTCCAGCACGATGCCGATCTGGCGGGTCGGCGATGAGGTGTTGGTGATGCAGGCCAGGTTGCTGGTGAACTTCGTCCAGGTGGACTGGAAATTGGATTTGAAGGTGAGGTTGACCAGCCAGGCGCCGTTGCTGGTGTTGACCTGGGCATTGGCGCCGGAGATGGCCTCCCCGGTCAGGGTGGCGGTGGCCAGCTGGTACTTGGTCTTGGAGTCCTGCCCGATGCCGTAATCAACCACCGTAGCGGTGGTGAAACGTTGATCATCCGGCGTCACCGTCAGGGTGGAGTAACCGGGGGCGCCATTGGTGATGACCTGCTGGACCTGCCGGAACTCCAACTGCGCGGTCTGACCGAGGATCTTAAGGACTCCATTCGGATCCTTGACGTTAGGGATTTCCACCAGAATATTGATGTTTCCCTCGCGGGTGACATCGGCGTTGCTGACCCCCAGGGCGTCGACCCGGTTGCGCAGGATGTTGACCGCCTCGTCCACCTTGTCGCCCGGGGTGTGCGCCGGGGCGCTGAGCGTCACGCTCAGACCGCCGGAGAGGTCGAGGCCCAGCTTGGGCTTCCACCCGGCGGCGAAGACCACAATGAGCAGGCCCACCACCACGACGGCGACGAGCGCGGCGGACCAGGCGAAGCGGCGGGTGCCTTTCATCGGGGCGACTCTACCCGATGGCGCCCGGCGGCAGGCCGTGTCTCGCGGCACACACAGCGGGACTCCATCGCGTTGACCCGGCGTCTGTTCACGGCATCCCTACAGGAGGTCCTGGCCGTTGATCACGAGGCGGAACCGGTAGTGCAGGAACTCGGCCGCCCGGCGGCACATGGTCATGCGGTTCAGGAAGATCTCGAAGTACTCCATGATCTTGGAGATCGAGGTGTCGATGCGCAGCTCCAGGATCAAGGTGTGCTCGCTGGTGTTCACCGACAGCACCGAGGACTCGGCGGCGTAGTTGACCCGGTCGTGGATGTCGAAGGTCTCCGGGTTGGGGTTGCGCACCCGGGACCGGTGCACGTCGGACTTATCCGCCAGGATGAGCGCCGCCCCCTCAGGGGACACGGGCAGGCCCTCGCCCTCCTCGTGGTTGCCGACGGCCCCCAGAATCACCCCGATGTCCTTCAGGGGCATGCCGATCTCGGTGAGGATCGGGTAGCACAGGCTGGCGGCGGTCTGCGGGTGGCCCTTGCGGTTCACAAAGTTGCCCATGTCGTGCAGGTAGCCGGCGATGGCCGCCCGCTCCGGCTCCCGGTCATCGAAGCCCAGGGCATTGAGGAGCTTACGGGCGTCCCGGGAGACGATCTTGGCGTGCCGGAAGCCGTGCTCGGTGTAGCCGAGCTCGCCCAGGTACCGGTCCGACAGCCGGATGAACGTCTTGACAGCCGGATGGGCCTTGACGTCGGTGAGGTCGATCACGGTCGGGAGCGGGACGGCACCCGGGGATGGCGCGGCAGCAAGGAGCCCCATATCTCACTCTGTATCGTCAGGTTCACCCGATCCCTCAAGGCCGGTCCCACCGTCATGCCCCTCGCCCGTTGTGGTGCCCTCGCGGCTGGTCAGGGAGGGCTCGTCCTCCACCTTCCGGGCGATGGCCTGCTTCACGACCCGGATGGTGCAGCCGTCGGCGATGTCCAGGCGCACGGCGTCCTCGTCGATCCCCTGGATGTAGCCGATGATGCCCCCGATCGTGACCACCTCGTCGCCCGGCTCCAGCGTGGAGACCAGGTCCTGGTGCTGGCGCAGCCGGCGGCGCTGGGGCCGGACGAGCAGCAGGTAGAACACCACCAGCAGGGCACCCAGGAAGATGAGGTAGCTGGCACCCGAGCTGCTCGACTTCGTGGCCGCCAGGAGCAGGCCGGTAGGCAGGGTCATGGCCGGAGTCTAGTGGGTCGGCGTGCGCCTCTGGCCGGTGTCACCTGGCCCCAGTTCAGAGCGTCAGAGCGCGACCGCGGCGGCGGTGGCGTCGTCGCCGCTGTGGGCTCCAGCGTCCGACAGCCAGCCCGGAAGCATCTCGCCCAGCGCCGCCAGCCCTTCCTTCCCGACGACCTCCCGCACCCCGGCGCCCACCTCCAGGAAGCCCTCGTCGTCGATGAAGGCGTTCTTCAGCCCGTCGGTGGCCAGGAGCGCGACCGCCGGGATGGGCTCCGCCGGGCGCCACAGCCCGTAGCGGAAGTCCTGCTCGGCCCCGGGTAAGCAGAGCGAGGTTGTGGCCCCGCCCTGGAGCCGGTCGTCACCGGGTACCGGCAGCACCGTCCCGGCCGCCGAGGTCACCAGGATGTCGCCGTCACCCACCTGGAGGAAGAAGGCGGTGGGGCCGGCCACCAGGGCGATGAGCAGCGTGGCCCCGTAGGCCACCTCCGGCCGCTCCTCCACCTCCCCCCGGAAACCCGGGCCCATGTGCTCGTCGACCGCAGCCAGCTCCTCCTCCTGGAACGGGCGCCGCTCCACATCCGCCAGCACCAGGGCGGTCCAGGCCCGGACCACCGCTTCCGCCATCGGGGCGAGGAACTCCTCGGGATCGAGAGCGGGATCGCCGCCCGGATCGAAGGCGGGCAGGCGCTCGGCGCCCTCCCGCACCGCCGTGGCCACCGCCAGTGCCGAGCCCGTCTGGCTCCGGAAGTGCAGGCGTGCCCCGTGACCGTCCGACACCGCCACCACCAGCCGGTCGCCCGAGCCCGACTCGGGGAACCAGGCCAGCGCGTCCTGGTTGGGCAGCCCGTCCCGCACGTGCGCCGGGCCCAGCACGGAGGCGCCCACCACCCGGAGCGCGCTCCGCCCCGACGGCGGCCCGGCCGGGAACCCGTTGGGGGGACCACTCATCGACGTCATAGAAGGCGGTCCGCGGCATACCCGGGTTCTGCGCCGTCGTACGTCGCCAGCCCCAGATGCTCGTAGGCCGTCAGCGTCGCCAACCGCCCCCGGGGCGTGCGCTGGAGGAACCCCTTGCGCAGCAGGTAGGGCTCGTAGACATCCTCGATGGTCTCGGGCTCCTCTCCCACCGCCACCGCCAGGGTGCTGAGCCCCACCGGCCGGCCCCGGAAGCGCTGGGTGAGGGCCTCCAGGATGGCAATGTCCACCTTGTCGAGGCCCTCGACGTCCACCTGGAACAGGTCGAGGGCGTCCTGGGCCACATCGAGGGCGATCACCCCCGCCGCCCGCACCTGGGCGTAGTCCCGCACCCGGCGCAGGAGCCGGTTGGCGATGCGGGGCGTCCCGCGGGCACGGCTGGCGATCTCTTCCGACGCCTCCCGGTCGATCTCGATCTCCAGGATCGCCGCCGAGCGGCGCACCACGTGCGCCAGCTCCTCCGGTTCGTAGTAGTCCAGCCGCCCGATGAAGCCGAACCGGTCCCGCAGCGGCGAGGTCAGCATCCCGGTGCGGGTGGTGGCCCCGATCAGGGTGAAGCGGGGGACCTCGACCCGGATCGAGCGGGCGGAGGGCCCCTTGCCGATGACGATGTCCAGCCGGAAGTCCTCCATCGCCGGATAGAGCACCTCCTCGACGGTGCGGGCGAGGCGGTGGATCTCGTCGATGAACAGCACGTCGCGGTCCTCGAGGTTGGTGAGGATGGCGGCCAGGTCGCCCGCCCGCTCGATCACCGGGCCGGAGGTGACGCTGAAGCCGACGCCCAACTCGGAGGCCACGATGTGTGCCAGCGTGGTCTTGCCCAGACCCGGGCTACCGGCAAACAGGAGGTGGTCCGCCGCCTCGCCCCGGGCCTTCGCGGCGTCGAGGATGATCGACAGGTGCTCCTTGGTGGAGGTCTGGCCCACGAAATCGCTCAGCGTCCGGGGCCGCAGCGACCGCTCGATCTCCTGGTCGTCGATGCTGGCGTCAGGGGCCAACATCCGCCCGGCGGCGTCGATCACCGTGTCCCAGCCCCGGTCCCGGCACTGGCGCCGGCACTGGCGCCGGCCAGCATCTTGAGGGCGGCCCGCACCATGGCCTCCACGGTGGCACCCGGGGTGGCGACCTCCTCGATGACCCCGCGCAGCTCCGCCGGCGTGTAGCCCAGCCCGGTGAGCGCCGCACGCACCTCGGCCACCGCGGCGCTGGGCACCGACGGCTCGACCGCCACCACCGCCAGCCGGTCGCGCAACTCCAGCAGCATGCGCTGGGCCCCCCGCTTCCCGACGCCGGGCACCGAGGTCAGAGCATCCAGGTCCCCGGTAGCCACCGCCCGGCGGAGCTCGTCGGGGTCCAGTACCGAGAGCACCGCCACGGCGAGCTTCGGCCCGACCCCGGTGACCCCCAGGAGGGTCTGGAAGACCTCCCGCTGGTCGGCGGTCCGGAAGCCGTACAGGGTGAGGGCGTCCTCCCGGACCGCGAGATGGGTGAGGAGCCGGGCGGGCTGGCCCTTCACCAGCCCGGCGAGCACGGGGCCGGGCGCGTACACCAGGTAGCCGACCCCGCCCACCTCCACCACCGCGGCGGCGCCGGTGACCTCAGCCACCACGCCGTTGAGCGAGGCGATCACGCCGGTCTCCGGGCAGCCGCCGCCAGGCCCGCCAGCTTGCGGGAGTGGCAGTGGCAGATGGCGACGGCCAGGGCGTCGGCGGCGTCGGGCGTGGCGGTTTGCGGATCCCCCCGCAGGAGGCGCTTGACCATAAAGCTGACCTGCTCCTTGGTGGCACTGCCGGTGCCCACCACCGCCATCTTCACCTGGAGGGGGGCGTAGTCGAAGACCGGGAGGTCGCAGCAGGCGGCGGTCAGCAGGGCCACTCCGGACGCCTGCGCCACCGGGATCACCGTCTGCGCATTCATCTTGTGGAAGATCCGCTCGATCGCCACCACGTCGGGCGCCCAGCGGGCGAACGCGGCCTCGAGGCCATCCCGGATGGCCCGCAGGCGCTGGGGCACCGGGTCCTCCGGCCGGGTGACGAGGGTGTCGCAGCCGATTGCCTGCAGCCGGTTGCCCTCCTGGAGGACCAGCCCAATCCCCATCCGGGTCAGGCCGGGGTCGATTCCGAGAACCCGCATCGTGCGTTTCCTTCACGAAGCAAAATCGAACGGTTGTTTGCAGGATCATACCGAGACCCACCGACATCGCCTTGGATTGTGGGTGGATTGCGGGTGGATTGTGGAAGCCTCGGCCCGGGTAACTCCAGGACCCATCAAGTTGCCATCGCCGAGTCCCGATAAGATCCTCACACCGATCCGCACGGTGCTTGCTCCCGCGGAGGCCAACACATATGAGAAGCCGGCTGTTCTACCGCCTCGCGAACAGTTCACCCCTGGCGCAGGCCGCCGCGATCTTCTGCGTGCTCATCGTGCTCGTCGGGCTGTTCGAGGCGGACAACTACTTGTTCGGCGCCAAGCCGAAGCATGTCGCGAAGGCGGTGGCCTCCCCCAGCCCATCGCCGTCGCCCAGCCCCGCCCCCACCGAAGCCCCGAGCCCGGCGCCCAGCACTGGGGTGCCCATCCCGGTCACCTCGACGGTGGCCACCGCCGGCGATGCGTTCGTGGCCGCCCGCTCCGAGCCCAGCACCAAGGGGCGCCTGATTGAGAACGTGGATGCCCACAACCTGCTCGGCCAGTCCACCGTGTTCCTCGTGGTCGGCCAGCAGCCGGGCTGGTACCAGGTATTGCTGCAGAAGATCCCCAACGGGACCACCGCGTGGGTGTCCGCCAGCCAGGTCACCATCAGCGTGGTCAACGACTTCATCCTGGCCCACCTGTCCACCTACAAGTTGGAGCATTACAACTCCGGCAAGCTCGTGGGCACGTACTCCATGGCCATCGGGGCCAGCAAGACGCCCACGCCCACCGGCATGTTCTACCTCTGGGGCCTGCAGACGGGCGTCCCGCCGCCCTACACGCCGGCGATCTTCGCCCTGTCGGCGCTGTCGGAAACCCTCACCAACTGGCCCTATGGCGGCATCGTCGGGATCCACGGCTGGTCGGACTCGAGCGTGGAGGGCAAAGCGGTCTCCAACGGCTGCCTGCGCCTCACCGAGACCGACGCCCAGCGGCTGGTGAACGCCAACCTGCCCCTGGGCACGCCGGTCCAGATCGTCGCCTGATCGATCCCAGATTCCAGGTTTCCCGTTCGGTTTCCGGCACGAAAAAGGGCCGGGAACAGATCCCGGCCCCTCGGAGTACTCCTGGGAAGTACTACTTCTTGGCGCCGACCATACCCCAGACGTAGCTGGCCACAATGCCGACCAGGCCAACGCCGGCGAGGATCAATGCAAACGCGCTCAGACCAGTCATCGTTCCGCTTCCTCCCACTCTGTGGCCCATATGAATTCCGAATGAATTCGGGGGCTACTGCCTCATGTAGTAGTTCAATCGGCATAACGAGGGGGAACGCTAAACGGCCTCTTTTACCTAGCCCGGGCTCCCCCGAATGGTGGAGGAGCGCCCCGGGGTGTCGCAGGCCCCGGTGGCCTAGTCCCGGGCGCTTGGGGGACCGCTGGGCCATACCTGCACGCGTGGTACAGCCAGGGGATGTACTACTCCACCAACTATCCCGGCGGAGCGGCAATGTTCACGGGTCGCCGGGTGAATCAGTGTGAAGCACGGGCACACTCGGCCAGGCTTCAGCCGGCCAGCTCCGCCATGACGTCGTCGGGCACGTCGAAGTTGGCGTGCACCTCCTGCACGTCGTCCAGATCCTCCAGGGCGTCCAGCAGGCGCAGCACCGGGGGCGCTCCCTCCCGGTCCAGCTCGATCACCGTCGAGGGCTCCATCGTGATCTGGGCCTCCTCGATCGGCAGCCCCTCCGCCTCGATCGCCTGGCGCAGCGTCTCCAGGTCGTTCGGGCCGGTGGTCACCTGCCAGGTGTCGCCCTGATCCTTCAGGTCCTCGGCGCCCGCCGCCAGGGCGACGCCCATCAGGTCATCCTCGGACACCGCGTCCTTGGGGACCAGCACCACGCCCCGCTTGGTGAACATCCACGACACCGCCCCCGGCTCGGCTAGCGAGCTGCCGTACTTGGTGAAGATCCGGCGGACGTCGGCGGCGGCGCGGTTGCGGTTGTCGGTCAGGACCTCCACCAGGACGGCGACCCCACCCGGGGCGTAGCCCTCGTAGATCAGGGTCTCGTAGGTGACGCCCTCCAACTCCCCGGTGCCCCGCTTGATCGCCCGCTCGATGGTGTCGGTGGGGATGCTGTCGGCCCGGGCGCGGGAGACCGCGTCGGCCAGGGTGGGGTTGGCGTCCATTTTGCCCCCGCCCTCGCGGGCGGCCACCTCGATGGCCCGCAGCCGCTTGGCGAACTGCTTGCCCCGGCGGGCGTCGATGATCGCCTTCTTGTGCTTGATCCCCGCCCACTTCGAATGGCCCGACATCAGGCTCCTCCCCGTCCCGTCGTGTCGAGAACGCTGTCGAGGAAGTACCGGTGCAGCACCGGCGTCCCCGTGATCTCCGGGTGGAACGCGAGGCCCAGGATAGCCCCGGAGCGCACGACCACGGGGTGCCCGTCCCATGTGGCCAGCACCTCGACGCCCTCCCCGGTCGCCTCGAACACGGGCGCCCGGATGAAGGCCGCCCGCACCCGGCCGACCCCGGCGACGTCCAGGTCCGCCTCGAAGGAGTCCCGCTGCGTGCCATAGGCGTTGCGGGTGACCGTGATGTCCAGCACCCCGAGCGGCGTCTCCCCGTCGGAGACCCTGGTGGCGAGGATGATCGCCCCGGCGCAGGTCGCCAGCACCGCCATGCCGCCCTGGATCCGCTTGACTAGGGGGTCGCGCAGCTCGTAGCGGTCGATGAGCTTGAGCAGGGTGGTGGACTCGCCGCCCGGGAGCACCAGCCCGTCCACCGCCTCCAGCTCGGCGGCGGTGCGCACCTCCCGGGGCTCGATCCCGCAGTCCCTCAGTGCCCGGCGGTGCTCGGCGACGTCGCCCTGCAGGGCGAGGATACCCACCACCTACATCCGCCCCGCTTCCGGCTCCGCTCTCGGCGAGCGAGCTCGCCCCACGGGCGCTACCACCCTCGGGGCGCCAGCCGCTCCTCCGCCGGGATCTCCCTGAGGTCCATGCCGCGCATCGGCTCGCCGAGCCCGCGGGAGACCCGGGCCACCACCTCGGGGTCCTGGTAGTAGGTGGTGGCCTCGACGACGGCCCGGGCGGTGCGGGCCGGATCGGCGGCCTTGAAGATGCCCGAGCCCACAAAGACGCCTTCGGCCCCGAGTTGCATCACCAGGGCGGCATCGGCCGGCGTGGCGATCCCCCCGGCGCAGAAGGTCACCACCGGCAGCCGACCGGACTGGGCGACGTCCCGCACCAGCTCGTAGGGAGCGCCCAGCTCCTTGGCCTCGGTCATGAGCTCCTCGGGGGGAACGGCCTGCAGCCGGCGGATGGTGTCCCCGATCGAGCGCAGGTGACGTACCGCCTCCACCACGTTGCCGGTGCCCGCCTCGCCCTTGGAGCGGATCATGGCGGCGCCCTCGCCGATGCGGCGCAGCGCCTCGCCCAGGTTGGTGGCCCCGCACACGAAGGGCACGGTGTACGCCCACTTGTCCACGTGGTAGCGCTCGTCGGCCGGGGTGAGGACCTCGGATTCATCAATGAAGTCGACCCCGAGGCTCTGCAGCACCTGCGCCTCGGCGAAGTGGCCGATGCGGCACTTGGCCATGACCGGGATGGTCACGGCCTCCTGGATCTCGGTGATCTTGTTGGGATCGGCCATGCGGGCGACGCCCCCGTCCCGGCGGATGTCGGCCGGGACCCGCTCGAGGGCCATGACTGCGACCGCCCCCGCCTCCTGGGCGATGGCCGCCTGCTCGGCGGTGGTGACGTCCATGATGACCCCGCCCTTGAGCATCTCGGCGAGGCCGCGCTTGATGCGCACGGTTCCGTGTTCGACTGCCATGGCACCAATCTTAGCCGGGCACTCCGATGGCTAGGTTGAGGGCCCGGTTGAGGGCCCGGTTGAGGGCCCGGTTGAGGACCCGGCCGCGGGGTGCGCTCAGCCGACGCCGCTGGGCAGCGGCGATGCGGCCGGGAGCACGAAGTCGGTGTCGGGCGGCGAGGTGGAGTAGTTCGTGAGCTGGAAGGAGCTTCCCCCGTCGCTCACGGCGGCCAGCACCCCGTTCGCCAGCACGCAGTACTTGCCCGATCCGTCGGTGCTGGAGACGTTGGCGCAGGTCGCCGACTGCCCGGCGAAGGTCTCATGGGTCACCTTGACCGATTGCCCCGCCCCCGCCGACGCCAGGGCGGCCGAGGCCGCCCGGAAGAACTGGGCGGCGTTGGTCGGGCTGAAGATCTGGGCGAGGCTGGCCACCGGGCTGACCCCGGGCGAGGAGTAGCACGCCTGGACGCCGTTGGTCGTGGAGCAGTAGTCGGTCTTGGAGCCGTCCGAGATCACCGACCCCCCCGCCGCATCGAAGCGGGACTTGGGCGGCTTCTGCTCGACGGTGATGGATTCCGGGCTGGAGCTGGAGCCCGACTCGCTGGAGCTGTACACCGCCTTGAAGGTCGTCCCGGTGCTGCCGGCCGCGGCTTGGGCGGCGGCCTGCAGGGCGGCGGCGTCGCCGGTCCCGGAGGGGGCCGGCGCCCCGGTGGTGGAGCCCGCCGAGGTGCCGCCTTTACTGCAGGCGGCAAGCAGGACTGCGGTCGCTAACCCAGCAATGAGGACGAAGCGTTGTTCACGCACTTTTCGAACCCCTTTTTCCGCCCAAATAGTCCCCGCATGGTGCGGGCCGATTCTATCGCCGGCACTGGTACACGGCCGGGGGGAGCGCTGGCTGCAGAAACTTGTGGAAACAACCGCCGATATGGCGGCGGAATCCACACGTTTCCGTCTACCGCGCCCCGGCGTCGCGGTATGCCTGCACCACCCGCCCGGACACTGCCGCCCAGTCCAGTTCCGCCGCCCGGTGCTGCCCCCGGACGATCTGGTCGGGCACCGAGTGGTCCTCGTCGGTCAGCACCTCCAGCAGCGCCTGGGACAGGGCAGCGGGGTCGCCGGCCGGGGCGAAGCGGGCTGCGCCAGCCGCCGCCTCCCGGTAGCCGGGCAGCGCCGAGCAGACCACCGGGGTCCCGGCGGCCATCGCCTCCACCAGGACGATGCCGAACGACTCGCCCGCCAGCGAGGGGGCGCAGAAGACATCGGCGGCGGCGTAGATGCCGGGCAGGCGATCGTCGGGCACCCGGCCCACCGACCGCACCCAGACCGGGGCATCCGGCGGTGCGGCGGTGGTGACCAGGGTGACCGGCAGGTGGCGGCGGACCTCCTCCATGGCGGCGAGCAGCACATCGAAGCCCTTGCGGGGCTCGGGCCGGCCCACGAACAGCACGCAGGGCCGGTACTCGAGGACCTCGGGATCGGGGAACGCCCGGGCGAAGCGCCCCGCTGGGATCCCGTTCGGGATGAGGCGGTAGGGGGCGGGGAAGTACGACCCGATCAGCTGCCGGGCGGCCGCCGAGACGGCGATCCGCACCCCCAGCCGGTCCAGGCGGGACCGGAGCAGGGGGCGGGCCAGGGCATACCCGGCGCTGCGCTCGGCCGACGCATGGAAGGTCCCCACCGCCGGGATCCGGGCTGCTCCCAGCGCCAGGAGCGACAGGCTCGGGATAGCCGGCTCGTGCACGTGCAGCACATCCAGGTCGCCCACCTCCAGGCGCTCGAGCACCCGGCGCCGGGGCCCGGGGCCGAAGGACAGGCGGGCCACCGACCCGTTCGCCGGGATGCCGATGCTGCCGCCGCACCGCCAGATGTCTGGTTCGGGGTCGGTGGCGGGGGCCAGGATCTCGACGCCCACCCCGTGGACCTCCCGCAGCGCCGCCGCCAGCCCCAGGATGTGGCTCCGGACACCCCCGGGGAATGACCAGTCGTAGGGGCAGACGATCCCGACCTTCACCCCGGCGGCTCGGTAGGCACCTCGGCAGGCGGCTCGGCCGCCCGGCCCCGGGGGGGGAGGCCGGGCTCGTCGGCCGGCCAGTTGGTGGAGAACAGGTGGTACTGCTCAGGTGCCTTGCGCACCACCTCCTCGAGGGCGGTGGCGATCGCCTGGGCGATCACCGGGATGTCCGCCTTCTCGTCGCCGGTGCGAGCGTAGGGGATGGCCGTGACCTCGCACCGGAAGCGTCCCGGCCCGATCTGGTAGAAGCCCGCCGCCGCCAAGGGTGCGCCCGTCCGGGCGGCGATGAGGGCCGGGCCGACCGGAGCGGTGGTCTCCTCGCCGAAGTACGTGACCCACAGCCCCCGCCGCCCAAGGTCCCGGTCGGCGACGAGGGCGGCGACGCCCCCCGCCTCGAGCGCCCGCAGGAGGCCGCGCAGGGCCTGGGTCCCCGGCTTGGCCGGGAGGATCGTCATTCCCGCCCGCTCCCGGATGCCGGCGAACCACTCGAACAGGGCCCGGGGCTTCAGCACCTCGGCCACCGTGGTCAGCGGGTAGCCCTTCGCCCCGGCCCACGCCCCCAGGAGGTCGTAGAACCCGAAGTGTGGCAGCACGGCGAGCAGCCCGGTGCCCGACGCCAGGGCGGCGTCCACCACCTCGGTGTTGACCTCCTCCACCATCGCCAGGAGCTGCTCGGGGCGGTAGCGCCCCAGCCGGAAGGTCTCCAGCCAGTACCGGGCGTAGGAGCCGTAGGCGGCCTGCACCATCCGGTCCAGCTCCGCCGCCGGCCGACCCGGGGCGACCCGGGCCAGGTTCCCGGCCACGATGCCCCGCTTGCGCACCGACGCCCGGTAGGCGATCCGGCCCGCCAGGTCGGCCGCCCCCTCGGTGAAGCGCATTGGCAGGTGTTCGGCCAGCCAGGCGCCCGACTTGAAGGCGTAGTAGCGCACACCCAGGCCGAAGCCGTTCTCGAACGGGCCGCCGGCGGGCGGCACGCGAGGGGCCGGAGGCGCCTCCGGAGCAGGCGAGGGCACCGAGGACCTAGGCGCGCCGGGCGGCGCTCGCCTGGCGCCAGACCACCACGTAGCGCTGGGCCACCGTGATGAGCGACAGCACGAACAGGATGACGAGCGCGGACACAGTGAGCTGCAGCCCGATCCCCACGGCGCCGATCAGGACCCGCTCCCCCCGCTCGGCGATGCCCACGTCGCACGTGAAGCCGAGGGTCTCGGCCTTCCCCTTCAGGTACGGCGTGAGGAAGCCCAGCACCAAAACGGCGAGACCGATGGCCACCACCGTGGAGGTCGAAAGCCCCAGGGAGACGCGTCCTGGCCCGTGCAGGGCGAGGTAGTAGACGATGCCGGAGAACAAGATGCCGTCGCTGATCCGGTCGGTGGTGGAGTCGAGGAACGCTCCGAAGACCGTCTCGGTGTGGGTCGCCTTGGCCACGGCCCCGTCGATCAGGTCGAGCACCCCGCCGATGCCCATCACGAAGGCACCCGTCATCGGGTGCCCGAGCAGGTAGAACCACACCCCCAGCGCCACGAAGACAACGCCGGCGACCGTGAGCGTGTTGGCCGAGATCCCGGTCTTGCCCACTGCCTTGCCCAGCGGCCGGGCCACCTTGTTGATCGGCCCCCGGAGGCGGCTCGCTAGCACTGCGGGCCGCCTCCCTCTTGGTCTCCCGAGCGTGTCCCCGAGCGCGTGCCCGAGCGTGTCATGGGCCCAAGAATATTAGAATCACCCCCCCATGAAGACGTATCCCCCCGAGGCGATCCGCAATGTCGGCCTCTTCGGGCACCAGGGGACGGGAAAGACCACCCTGGCCGAGTCCCTGCTGTCCCTCTCGGGTGCCACCACGCGGATCGGTCGGGTGGAGGACGGCAACACCGTGTGCGACTTCGAGCCCGAGGAGATCAAGAAGGCGCTCTCGGTCTCACTCGCCCTGGCCCCCATCGAGTGGGCCGGTCACAAGATCAACCTCATCGACGTCCCGGGCTACGCCGACTTCATCGGCGAGGCCGCCGCCGCCCTCCGGGTGGTGGACCTGGCGGTCTTCGTCCTCTCGGCGGTCGAGGGCGTCCAGGTGCAGCACCAGATCCTGTGGAGCATGGCCGCCAGACTCGGCGTCCCCCGGCTGGTGTTCATCAACAAGCTGGACCGGGAACGGGCGTCGTTCTCCCGGACGCTGGGCGAGCTGACCGAGCGCCTCGGCGGCGGCTTCGCTCCCGTGGACCTGCCCATGGGCGAGGAGCACGACTTCCATGGCGTCGTCGATGTGCTGGACGAGAAGGGCTACCGCTACGATGATTCCGACAATGCAGGCAAAGGCGTCGAGGTTGAGGTCACCGGCCCGCTGCACGACGAGGCCGACCGGCTCCACACCCAGATCGTCGAGTCGGTCGCCGAGTCGGACGACGTCCTCCTGGAGCGCTACCTGGAGGGGGGCGAGATCACGCCCGCCGAGATCGAAGCCGGCCTGAGCGCCGGCCTGTTGGCCGGCCGCGTGTTCCCGGTGATGGCGGGCTCGGCCTCCGGCCTGGTCGGCATCGACCGTCTGGCCGACTTCCTGGTCCACGAGGGGCCGTCGGCCCAGAACCGGGGCCCGGCCCACGGGACCGTGCCGGGCTCGGACACGGAGGAGGTGCGGGACCCCACGGCCGACGCTCCCCTGTCGGCCTTTGTCTTCAAGACGGTCTCCGACCCCTACGTCGGGCGCATCTCGCTGTTCCGGGTGTGCTCGGGCCGGCTGCGCCCGGACTCCATGGTCTACAACGCCTCCACCGGCACCGACGAGCGCATCGGCCAGATCTTCGCTCTGCGGGGGAAGACCCAGCTGCCGCTCACCGAGGTGCTGGCGGGCGACATCGCCGCCGTGGCCAAGCTGGCCCACACCACCAGCGGCGACACCCTGGCCGACAAGGCCCACCCCATCGCCTACCCGGCGCTCGAGCCGCCCCAGCGGGCGCTCGCCAAGGCCATCGCGCCCAAGACCAAGGGCGACGAGGACAAGCTGATGACCGGCCTGGCCCGCCTGCAGGAGGAGGATCCCGCCCTCACGGTCGAGCGCAACGCCGAGACCCACCAGACCCTGCTGTGGGGGACGGGCGAGGCCCACCTCGAGGTCACCCTCGACCGCCTGCACCGCAAGTTCGGCGTCGAGGTCGCCGAGATCCCGCTGCGCATCCCCTACCGTGAGACGGTGGCCAAGCCTGCCCAGGCCCTCGGCCGCCACGTGAAGCAGACCGGCGGCCACGGCCAGTACGCCATCGCCCACATCCAGGTGGAGCCGGGCGAGCGGGGCTCGGGCTTCGAGTTCGTCGACAAGATCGTGGGTGGCGTGGTGCCGAACCAGTTCATCCCCTCAGTGCAGAAGGGGGTGGAGAAGACCCTCGCCGACGGGGTCCTCGCCGGCTACCCGGTGGTCGACGTGCGGGTGATCCTGGACGACGGCAAGTTCCACCCGGTGGACTCCTCCGACATCGCCTTCCAGCTGGCCGGCGGGTCGGGTTTCAAGGAGGCGGCGATGGCCGCCGGCGTGGTGCTGCTGGAGCCGATCGTGGACCTGGAGGTGGTGGTCCCCGACTCCTACCTGGGCGACATCATGGGCGACCTCAACTCCAAGCGGGGCCGTATCCAGGGCACCGAGGCGGTGGGCGGCCACCAGATCGTCCGGGCGAAGGTGCCGCAGGCCGAGGTGGCGCGCTACGCCATCGACCTCCGCTCCATCACCGGTGGACAGGGCACCTTCCGCATGGAGCACTCCCACTACGAGGAGGTCCCGGCGCACCTGGCCGACAAGATCGTGGCCGAGACAAAGGAAGCCGCCGCCAAGTAAAACCCGTCAAGTAAGCCCTCAAGAAATCCCCGTGCCCGCCATCCCGGGCGGGCCCTCCCCCGTAGTACCTCGGACATTGTCCGGGGGACGACCACTTCCAGGGGAGGACGGGGCCATGAGAACCACGGGGCGCATAGGGGCTGGACTGACCGCGCTGGCGATCGGCGTCGGCTGGGCACTCGCCGGGCCGGCACCGGCGGCAACCTCGTCGGTCAGCCTGATCAACATCTCGTTCACCCCGGCGACGGTCACCATCACCGTGGGCGACACGGTCACCTGGACCAACAACGAGTCCGGCCAGATCCCGCACTCGGTGACCTCGGACACCGCCGGCCAGTTCGACTCCAACCCCGCCTGCGCCGGGGCGGCCACCAGCTCCTGCATGCTGCCCGGGCAGAGCTTCTCGCAGACCTTCGCCACGGCCGGGAGCTTCGCCTACCACTGCCGGATCCACGCCAACATGCACGGCACCGTTGTCGTGGTCGCCGCAGCGGCGGCCAGCCCCACGCCCTCCCCATCGCCCAGCCCGATGCCGGCGGCCAGCCCCACGGCGTCGCCCAGCCCCACACCGGCGGCGAACCCCACGCCCGCAGCAAGCCCCACCGCCGCGGCCACCACCGGGGCCACGGCCGGAGGCACCGGGTCGGGCGGCTCCCAGGTGCTGGGCACCCAGATCAGCCGGAAGCCCACCCTGCCGGTCACCGGTGCCCGGGACCTGCTCCCGCTTACCCTGGTGGCGGGGGGTCTGCTGCTCACCGGAGCGGCCGCCCTCCTGGCGAGCCGCCGGCGCCGGACCGCCCGCACGCCGGGGTAGAAAACCTTCCGACCACCCATCTGCGTTTCTGTGCACACCAGGGGGCTCCACATGGCACTGGATGGACACAGAAACGCGGTCCGGGTGGGGCGGGCGAGCTGACGACTCAGACCTCCATCAGGATCGTCACCGGCCCGTCGTTGACCAGGCTCACCTCCATGTGGGCGCCGAAGCGACCTTCCTCCACTTCGACGCCCAGAAAGCGCAGCTCGCTGACAAACGCCGCCAGCACGCCCACCGCCAGGTCGGGCGGGGCGGCGGCGACGAACGACGGCCGGTTGCCCTTCCGGGTCTCGCCGTAAAGGGTGAACTGGGAGACCACCAGGGCCGAGCCCTCGATCTCGAGCAGCGACACGTTCATCCGGCCGGCGGGGTCGGGGAAGATGCGTTGGGCGGCCACCTTGCGGGCCAGGCGGCGGGCGATGGGGTGGGTGTCGTCCCGGCCCACGCCCACCAGGACCAGCAGCCCGGGGCCGATGGCGCCGACCAGCTCCTCGCCCACCCGGACCGAGGCGGCCGTCACCCGCTGCAGGACCAGCCGCACGCTGCGACCCTCAGCCGGACGGGGTCAGGCGCGCCCGGGTGTGACCCGGAAGGCGTCGTACACCGCTTCGACCTTGCGCACGCCGGCGAGGATCTTGTCGAGCGCCTTCGGGTCGACCAGGCTGACCGTGAAGCGGAACTGGGCGATGCCCCGCACCGTCGTCGAGGTGACGCCGGCGATGTTGACCCCGTACTCGGAGATCGCCTGCGACACGTCCCGCAGGAGCCGCGGGCGGTCCAGGGCCTCCACCCCGATCGACACCGGGAACAGGCCCCCGGCCCGGGGATCCCAGGACACCTCGATGCGCCGCTCGGGCTGCTCGGCCAGCCCGCCGGCGCGCAGGTTGGGGCAGTCGATGCGGTGGACGGAGATTCCCCGCCCCCGGGTGACGAAGCCCACGATGGGGTCGCCGGGCACCGGCATGCAGCAGCGGGACAGCTTGACCAGGACGTCGCCCACCCCTTCCACCACAACGCCGCCGGTGGTCGCGGGCTCGGCCTTCACGGGCGACGTGCGCACCGCCGGCTCGTCGGCCAGCGGCTCCACCTGGTTGCGCAGCAACCGGGCGACCACGCTGTTCACCGGCGTCCGGCCCTCGCCGACCGAGCCGTAGAAGGCCTCCAGGCTGCCGAACTTGAGGTCGGTGACGATGGTCTCCAGCTCGTGGCCCGCCAGGATGCGCTGCAGCGGCAGCCCCGCACGGCGGATGGCCTTGGCCACCGCGTCCTTGCCCTCGGAGATGGCCTCCTCCCGGCGCTCCTTGGTGAACCACTGCCGGATCTTGGTCCGGGCCCGGGGGGTCACCACCAGCTTCAGCCAGTCCCGGCTGGGGCCGCTGGACGTCTTCGAGGTGACGATCTGCACGGTCTCGCCCGAGGAGAGCTGGTGCTCGAGCGGGACCAGCCGCCCGTCCACCCGGGCCCCGGCGCAGGCGTGGCCCACTTCGGTGTGGATGGCGTAGGCGAAGTCGATCGGGGTGGCGCCCTTGGGGAGCTGGATGATGTCGCCCTGCGGGGTGAAGACGAACACCTCCCCGGCGAACAGGTCCAGCTTGAGGGTGTCCAGGAACTCCCGGTCGTCCTCGGTCTGGCCCAGCTCCAGCATCCGCTGCATCCAGGCGACCTGCTCGTCGGCCGCCCGCTCGACCTTCAGGCCCTCCTTGTAGCGCCAGTGTGAGGCGACCCCCCACTCGGCCATGCGGTGCATCTCCCGGGTGCGCATCTGCACCTCCAGCGGCTTGCCCTGGGGGCCGACGACGGTGGTGTGCAGGGACTGGTAGAGGTTGAACTTGGGCATGGCGATGTAGTCCTTGAACCGGCCGGGCACCGGCTTCCACAGCGAGTGGATGGCGCCCAGGACGGCGTAGCAGTCCCGCTCCGAGTCCACGATGACCCGCACGCCCACCAGGTCGAAGATCTGGTCGAACTCCCGTCCCCGGGTGGTCATCTTTTCGTAGATCGAGTAGAAGTGCTTCGGCCGGCCGGTCACGATGGCCTTGACCCGGACGTCGCGCAGGCGGGCCTGCACTTCGTCGATGACGACCTGGATGTAGACCTCCCGTTCCGGCTGGCGCTGAGCCACCATCGCCGCCAGCTCCTCGTAGGCCTTGGGGTGCAGGTTCTTGAAGGCCAGGTCCTCCAGCTCGGACTTGATCGGCTGCATGCCCAGGCGGTCGGCGAGGGGGGCGTAGATCTCCAGGGTCTCGGTGGCGATCAGCTCCCGCTTGTGGGGGGCCAGGGCACCGAGCGTGCGCATGTTGTGCAGCCGGTCGGCCAGCTTGATGATCAGGACCCGGAGGTCCCGGGCCATGGCCACGATCATCTTGCGGAGGTTCTCCGCCTTCTCCTGCTCCTTGGAGCGGAACCGGAGCTTGTCGAGCTTGGTCAGCCCGTCGATGATCGCCGCCACCTCGGCCCCGAAGGACGTCTCGATGTCCTCCAGCTCGAGGTCGGTGTCCTCCACCGCATCGTGCAGGAGGGCGCCCACGATGGTGGTCTCGTCCATGCCCAGCTGGGCGAGGATCCGGGCGACGCCGATGGGGTGCTCGATGAACAGCTCCCCGGACTTGCGGTACTGGCCCTCGTGGGCCACCCGGGCCAGCTCGAAGGCCCGGACCATCTCCCGCACGTCGGCCTTGGGGTGGTGCGCCTTCACCTCCCGGACGACATCCTCGATCTCCTTCGGCGTCGGGCCGACGGGCAGGAGCCGGAGGCGGGAGAGCATCGCCTTGACGCCCTTGCGGACCACCCGCTGGGGGCCCCGGGGCTCCCGGCGGGAGGCGGTCTGGGGGCGGGGGCGGGCCGGTTCTGGGCGGGCCTCAACGCCCGGGGGCTCCGCGGGCGACACGACGGCCGTGAGCGGGGCGGTTCCGTCGGGCCGGGGGCGGGCCTCGGACGTGGTTTCAGAGGTGGTCTCTGGGGCCATGGTCCATTAAACACCGTAGCAGTGGCGAGGACGATCGAACGCTGCGCACGGGATCCTGGATCCGGACTCAGCGAGGCCCGAGCCGCTCGAGCCGCCCCTCGAGCGCCGGAGGCGATCTGGCCTCCGCCGCCTCGACGAGGTTGGGAGGGTGAGCGGCACCTGGTCCCCGCCCGGTCCGGCGAGCACGCCGACATCGTGCAGCAGGTGGCGCTGCTCCTAAGCCCTCAGCCCGCAGTGCCCAGGCCCTCGGGGACCAGGTACGGCTCCCAGCTCGGCTCGGGCTTGCCCGCCGCCACCACCAGGAAGTGGCTCCCCCTGGGCGCCCGCGGGATGCGGCGCAGCTTGAGGCCCACCTCGGCGGCGGTGCGGTTCTCCTTGCGCGAGTTGCAGCGCCGGCAGGAGGCCACGACGTTCTCCCAGGTGTGCGGCCCGCCCTTGGAGCGGGGCTGCACGTGGTCGACGTTCTCGGCCGCCGCCCCGCAGTACTGGCACTCGTAGCCGTCCCGGATGAATACCGCCCGCCGGGACAGGGTGGCGCGGGCGCGGTAAGGCACCTTCACGAAATAGGTGAGCCGGACCACGCTGGGGACCGGGATGGCGGCCTTCTCGGAGTGGAAAGCGGAGGCGTTCGCCTCGATGATCTCAGCCTTGGACTTGAGAACCAGCACCACCGCGCGCCGGGAGGGCACGATGCACAGAGGCTCGTCGGTGGCATTGAGTACCAGCGATCTCCCCAAGCAACGCCCCCCTTACCGGATCGGCATCAGCAGTATACGGGCCCTCTTACGGGTCCTCATCCGGGTCCTCAATCCCAGAAACGCCCCGTGGGCGCCGGACCGTTCCCTAAAGTTTTCCTTTACTGGCGCTCCGCCCAGGGGCTACGCTGACCCAGAATTTGTCGGAATCGCAGACTAGTTCCACACAGGCAGGGAGAAAAGGCCCCACAATGTCGGTGAGCACCGGCCACGAGGTCTCCCGGGGCTCTTCCTGACCGCCCCGATAGGGAGTTGACATGGCCATCGCCGAGATCGACTACGACGGCTTTGCTCAGGCCTTCGAGTCGATCGCCGCCAACGTCGAGCGGGTGATCGAGGGCAAGGCCGACGTCATCCGGCTGGCCCTGATCGCCCTGGCCGCCGAGGGCCACCTGCTGGTGGAGGACGTGCCCGGCGTGGGCAAGACGATGCTGGCCAAAGCCATCGCCCGCAGCATCTCGTGCGAGTGGCGACGCATCCAGTTCACCCCCGACCTGTTGCCCTCCGACGTCACCGGGGTGGGTATCTACGACGGGGAGGTCAAGCGCTTCGTCTTCAAGCCCGGCCCGGTGTTCGCCAACATCGTGCTGGGCGACGAGATCAACCGGGCGTCGCCCAAGACCCAGTCCGCCCTCCTGGAGTCGATGGAGGAGCGCCAGGTCTCGGTGGACGGCGTGACCCACCCCCTCCCCCGCCCGTTCATGGTGATGGCCACCCAGAACCCCATCGACCACGTCGGCACCTACCCGTTGCCCGAGGCGCAGCTGGACCGCTTCATCATGCGGCTGTCGATGGGCTACCCGGACGCCAACGCCTCACTGCGCATCCTGGACCGTCACGGCGCCACCGAGCCGGTCTACAGCCTGGACCCGGTGGTGGACCAGGACGGTGTCCTGCGCCTCATCCAGGGCGCCCGCAATGTCCACGCCGCCGAGGCCCTGAAGCGCTACGTCGTGGACCTGACCGAGGCCACCCGTGCCCACCCGGGCGTCAGCCTGGGCGCCAGCCCGCGGGCGTCGTTGTTCCTGCTCAAGGCCGCCCGGGCGAAAGCGGCCTCCGAGGGCCGGGACTACGTCCTGCCCGACGACGTGAAGGCGCTCGCCCGCCCGGTCCTCGCCCACCGGCTGCTCCTCTCCCCGCAGGCCCAGAGCCGGGGGCGCACCCAGGAGGATCTGGTGGCCGAGATGCTCGGCACCGTGCCGGTCCCGAGCCCCGGCCGGCGATAGCCCCACCCGGACCGTGCTGACCACCCGGGGGTGGGCCCTCGCCGCGGGCAACCTGGCCCTGCTCATCGCCGGGCGCCTCTTCGGCATCCGGGAGCTGTTCGAGGTCGGCCTCGGCCTGGCCACCCTGGTGATCACCTCGTGCATCATCGTGCGCCGGGGCCGCCACCAAACCCGGCTGTCCCGGGCGGTGGACCCGGTCGAGGTGTACCCGGGCACCGTCGTGCGGGTCGAGGTGACCATCCGGGCGGGGGCCCGGCGCTCCCCCCCGCTGCTGTTCGTCGAGGAGCTCCCGGTCGACCTGGCCGAGGGGGTGCCCGCCCAGTACCGCGCCGAGGACGGCTCGTCCGGCATGGAGCAGGCAGTGGCCCAGCCCAGACGCACCGCCCAGTACCGGCCCGGCTCCGCCCTGACCCGCACGGGCGTGGCGCCCTCGGACCAGGCCCGGCGGTCGGGCCGCCGGGCGATCGGGTTCCCGGTGGGCGCCATCGAGGCCCACGAGCTGCACCACGTGGCGTACCGGATCGTGCCGACCAAGCGGGGGCGCTACGAGATCGGGCCGGGGTCGACCATCATCACAGACCCCTTCGGCCTCGCCCGGGCCCCCGACCGGCCCCTGGCCAAGAGCTCGCTGCTGGTCTTCCCCGCCTTCGAGGCCCTGCTGCCGATGGCGGCCGCCAGCCCGCACTCGATCGAGGGGGCGCCCCGCCCGATGTCCCCCACCGGCTCGGGCGAGGACTTCTTCACCATGCGGGAGTACCAGCCGGGCGACGACGTCAAGAAGATCCACTGGCGGACCACCGCCCGCCAGGGCCGCATGATGGTGCGCCAGGAGGACCGGCCCTCGGAGCCCCGGGCGGTCATCCTGCTCGACGACCGCCGCTCGGCGCACGCCCGCCGGGCGGACGGCGCCGACTCCTTCGAGGCGTGCATCACCTCGGCCGCCTCGCTCATCCACCTGTTCACCGGCCAGGACCTGGCGGTCGGCCTGGCGCTCGCCTCCCGGGTGGGCGGCCCGCCCGCAGCCGGCGGTCCCGGTGCCCCGTCGTCGGGCCGCCGGATTGCCGGGGTCAACGAGCGCGTCGCCAAGGGGCCGGACCACGAGCGCCTCCTCATGCAACGCCTCGCCGTGCTGGGGCAGGCCTCGGGCGGGGACCTGTCGGCGGCCATCGGCGCCCTGCTGGAGCCCCGCCTGGGCGCCACCTACCTGGCGGTGGTCACCACGGCGGTCGACCCGGCGTGGGAGCTGTCCGCCGGCGGCCCCCGGGGCGCCTCCGGGCTGCCGCTGATGGTCATCCGGCACCTGCGCCACAGCTACCTCAGCCTGAGCACCGCCGAGGCGGAGGCCGAGGAGGAGCAGGCGGTGGCCGGGGCGCTGGTGGTGGAGCGGGCCGGCGGGACGGTGGTCAACGTCCGGGCGGGCGAGACGCTCGGGCCGGCCTGGGAGCAGCGCCTGGGGGTGCGCCCCCGATGGTCGGGGAACGCAACCGCCACAGTGGCGTCATGAGGACCGTCATGACGGGGCGGGCGTGACCCGGGAGGGCGAGAGCCGCCTGGTCCTGGCCCTGGCCCTGGTGGCCGGGGCGACGATCTTCGCCTACACCCGGGTGTTCGCCGGGCACTCCTGGCTGATCCCGGCCCTCGCGGCCGCCTGGGGGTCGCTGGCGCTCACCCGCGGGCTGGTGCGCCTGAAGGTGCAGCCCAGCCTCCTGGTGGCCGTGCTGCTGGTGGCGGGCGCCGTCCTCGTTCTGGTCGTGGTGTTCCCCTCGGCCACGCTGTACGGCCTGCCGACCGGAGGGGCGATCCGGACGGCGCTCGACGCCGCCCGGGCCGCCGAGAAGCAGATCTCGGCGGTCACCGCCCCCATCCCGGTGTCCTCCGGGTTCCTCGCCCTGGCGATGGCCGCCTCGTGGCTGGCGGGCTGCCTGTCGGCATCCCTGCTCGGCACCACCAGCCAGCGCCGCCCGGAGGGGGCTGCCCAGTCCGGCCTGTCGCCCTCGCTGATCGCCCCGGTGCCCTGGATCATCCTGTTCGCCGTCGCCGCCGGGGTCGGCCAGGGCGGGAACCGGCTGGTGGCGGTCGGCGTGTTCTTCGCCTCCGTGTTGGCCTACCTGCTCGCCGAGGGCTGGAGCAGCATCGGCCACCTGCCCAAGCTGGACGGGGCCGTGCGCCTCGGGGTGGTCTCGCTGGCGGGCGCCCTGATCCTGCCCAACGTGGTGCCGGGCTACCGGTCCGGCCCGATCTTCCCGTGGGCCCGGCTGGGGCCGACCACCGAGACCACGGTCAGCCCGTTGGTGCAGATCAAGCCCTTCTTGCTGCAGCAGTCCAACGTCACCCTGTTCCACGTCCAAGCCAGCGACCCGGTCTACTGGCGGCTGACCTCCCTGGACCAGTTCACCGGCCAGGCGTGGATGTCTTCGGGCAGCTACAACGCGGCGAGCGGGACCCTGTCCTCGCCGGCGCCCGGCATCACCAACACCGTGGTCCGCCAGAGCTACCACATCGCCTCGCTGGGGGGGATCTGGGTCCCGGCCGCCTTCAAGCCCACCCGGGTGCAGGGCCTGTCCACCTCGCTGGACCAGGACTCGCAGACCCTGATCGTCGCCTCAGGGTCCTCGCTGCACCCGGGCGCCGCCTACTCGGTCACCTCGGCGGCACCCGAGCCCACCGGCGATGAGCTGGTCGCCGCCGGCGCCGGGACCCCGCGCGGGGCGGCCGACACCGCCCTGCCGGCGTCCACCGTCGCCGAGATCCGCCCGATCGTGAACCAGGTGGTGAACGGGGCCACGGGGGCCTACGACCAGGCGGTGGCGGTGCAGGACTACCTGCGCAGCTTCACCTACGACGAGTCGGTCCCCGCCGGCTCCGGCACGGACTACCTGTACACGTTCCTGACCCAGACCAAGCGGGGCTACTGCGAGCAGTTCGCCGGGGCGATGGCGGTGATGCTGCGCATCCTCGGGATCCCCTCCCGGGTGGCGGTCGGCTTCCTGCCCGGGACCCAGGGGCCGGGCATCAACGGCCTGGCCGACTACACCGTGACCGGCAAGGACGCCCACGCCTGGCCCGAGGCCTACTTCAGCGGCATCGGATGGGTGGCCTTCGAACCCACCCCCCGGCCCGGTCTGGTGCCGCCGGCGTACACCATCCCCGCCCAGCCGGTCCAGGACCAGCAGCCCCCGTCCGAGCAACCCACCCCGGCGGCCACCAGCCCGGACACCGGGCCGGCGGCCGCCTCGCCCACCACCGCCCCCCAGTCCCGCCACAACCAGGTGCCCCAGCCCGTGGCCCATCACCACCAGAGCGCGGCGGAGCGGGCCGCCGAGGATGTCGTCCTGCTCCTGGTGCTGGGCCTGGCGCTGCTGTTCGGCGCCCGGGAGGCCCGCCTCCGCCTGCCGGAGTGGCTGGCGCGCACTCCCCAGGAGAAGGCGATCGCCATCTACGACGAGTTCGCCTTGCGGGCGGCCGACGCCGCCCGCAGCCGGACGCGGGGCGAGACGGTGGCGGAGTACGCCCGGGTGGTGGTGCAGGAATGCGGCGTGCCGCCGGCCCCGGTCCAGGCGGTGACGCTGGCGTACCAGCAGGCGATCTACGCCCGGCAGGGGCCGGGCGCGGACGTGGTTCACATGGCGAGGGCCGCCAACCGTGATCTCCGCAGGCTCCTCTTCCGGAAGGCTACCTGGCGGGGAAGGGTCCGGCTGGCCCTCTCCCCACACCCCTTGTTCACCCGGGTCACCCGGTCCGCACCCCGGGGTGCCCCGGGGTACGCCCGGTAGACCCGGGTCACTCTGCTGCTCGTCCAGCGCGGCTGTTAGCCCAGCGCTCCCCGCTCCAGGAGCGCGTCCTCGGCCGCCCGCAGGGTGGCGACGAATTCTTCCCGGTCACGCAGGAATTCGGCGACGCCCTGGTCGAGGTTCCTGGTGATCTCGTCGATCGCCAGGAAGAACGCCATCTGGCCCTGGCGCAGGGCGTCGAGAATCTCGCCGTCGTCGTTGGCGATCCGGAAGATCGACTGGCCGTCCGTGATCAGCTTGATTCCTGCCAGATGCTCTTCGAGACCCGCCTTCTCGCGTAGATACTTGTAGGCACGCCGGACTCGCTGCAACGACATCCCGCCATCCAGCAGGGCCCGCACGACCTTGAGCGCCACCAAGTCCCGGAAGGAATACAAGCGCCGCACGCCGGGGCGCCCCCCTGTGGACTGGATGCTCGGCCGGACGAGCCCGATCTGATCCCAATACCGGAGTTGATGTGTAGTGCAACCCGTGAATTGACAAGCCTGCAGGACTGTGAATCCCTCCACCTGACCCCTTTCCGCAAGAGATGCCGCGCCCGACCCCGGGGAAGAGGGAAGTGCGAACAGGACGATCGATCTTGCACTTCTAGCAAACCCACCGGCGCCGGGCAAGTCCGAAAGCGGGCTTTTCCGCCAGGCCGCGAAACTTTCCAAAGAGTGCATCGCACAGCGCCGCCCCAGCCCCCGGATCGGGGGGTTCCCGACCAGGTGGCGGCCAGAACACAGCCAGAACATCAGGTGAACAGAAGGTGAACGAGCGGTCGGGTCGAGGACGGCGCGCCAACGGGAGGGAATGGCCTGAGCGGGTGGGGGGGAGCCGGGCTACTCGCCGTCCCGGCGGCGGAGCCGCCGGATCCGGCCGGGGACGTCCTTCAACCGCTTCCCGATGCCGTCGCCACCCGCCCGCCGGGCTGCCCGCTCCTCGCCGCTGCGCCGCAGGCCGTGGTAGGCCAGCGTGGCGCCGAGCAGCATGAGGAGGAACGAGGGCACCCCGAGCCAGAGGGTGGGGTCGATGAAGAAGCCGAAGAGGGCGGCGAAACCCAAGACGAAGAGGATGATCCCCCGCCGCAGGCTGTGGGCCGACTGGCCCTTGCGGGCACGGCTCGCCACCGTCCGGGCGAACTTCGGATCCTGCTCGTAGAGCTGGCGCTCGATTTCCTCGAGGATCTTCTGTTCGTGCTCGGAGAGAGGCATGACCTCGGTGGTTCCCCTCTAGTTGGCCGGACGAGCATCGCCTGGTGCCCGGCCGGGCCCCTCCTCACTGGCGGGCCGGCTGGCCTCCAGACCTTTGATTATAAGGTCACAGACGCCTCTGCGGGACCCCCCAGAGGTGCCGGTGCGCCTTCATGGAAGAAGCGTACCCAGCTGCACGGCATGGTCCCCGAAGCGGCGGCGGATTTCGTCGAGGGCACCCTCGGCCGCCGGCCAGCGCGGACCGCCCTCCAGGGAGATCTGCTCCGAGGCCGGCCAGTCGCCCAGCTGGCCCACCGAAACGCCCAGAAGGCGCACCCTCACATTGGAGGGGCTGGTGGCCGACGCCTTCAGTGCGGTGGCGCACAGGCTCCGGGCGGTGGCATAGATCGGGGCCGTGGAGTCCACCTCCCAGGCCAGGGTCCGTGCCCGGGTCACCGTCACGAAGGAGGCGTAGCGCACCTTCACCGTGATGGTCCGGCCGCTGATGCCCTGCCCGCGCAGCCGGGAGGACACCCGGTCGGCCAGGCCCAGCAGGCCCCGGGCGATCTCCTCGTCGGCCACCAGGTCCCGCTCGAAGGTCTCCTCGGCCCCCACCGACTTGCGGGGCGGGTCGGCCACCACCCTACGGTCGTCGATCCCCGCCGCCAGCTTGGCGATCTGGGTACCGAGCGACCCGAGCGCCCGGGTAAGCGTCTCGGGGGGCACCGCCGCGATGTCGCCGATGGTACGCAGGCCCAGGCGGTCCAGCAGCTCCTTGGTGCGTTCCCCCACCCCCCACAGCTCGCCCGCGGGGAGCGGGTGCAGGAAGGCCTCGACCCGGTCGGGCTCGACCAGCACCAGCCCGTCCGGCTTCGCCCGCCGGGAGGCCAGCTTGGCGAGGAACTTGTTGGGCGCCAGCCCGGCGGAGACCACCAGACCGGTGGCCTCGGTGACTGCGTGGCGGAGCGCCCGGGCCAGCTCCACGGGCCCGTCGGGGCCGGGCCACATCCGGCTGGCCCCCCGGAGGTCGAGGAAGGCCTCGTCCAGGGCGAGGGGCTCCACCACCGGCGAGAACGAGTCGAAGACCTCCCGCACCATCCGGGAGTAGCGGGGGTAGGCCTCGAAGTCCGGGGAGACGAAGATGCCGTGCGGGCAGAGCCGGCGGGCCCGGGAGGTCGGCATCGCCGAGGTGACCCCGAACCGGCGGGCCTCGTAGGAGGCCGAGGTGACCACGCCGCGGGACGACGTGCCCCCCACGATGACCGGCTTGCCGGCCAGGGAGGGGTTCTTCAGGATCTCGACCGAGGCGTAGAAGGCGTCGAGGTCGGCGTGCAGCACAGGCGTCGGCCATCGCTCCGCCTCCGGCACGGCTGTCTCGGGCCGGCTCACCGGCCCGCCGACCCCGGGCTGGCGTGCCAGAACTTGACGGCCGGGCCCCGATCCTGCTGGCCGCCCTCCTTCTTCAGCTTCGCCAGGTCGATGACCTCCTCCCCCACCACCGACACCCCCCGGGCCCCCGTCCGGCGCAGGGTGCCCCGTACGGCGAGTATCCACCCGTCGAACACGCACCGGGCGTAGCGGGCCTGGGCCTCCTCGAACAGGGCGATCTCGGCGACCCCGGTCCCGTCGTCCAGCGACAGGAAGATCACCCGCTTGCCCGAGCGGATTGGCGGGGTCTGGGTGGCCACCTTCACCCCGGCCACCACGATCGGCGTGTTGCCCCGGCGCCGGAGGAGCTGGGCGGCCGGCGTCCAGCCCACTTGGCGCAGCTCCTCGCCGTAGAACTCGACCAGGTGGTGGGAGGCGTCCATGCCCAGCACCTCCAGCTCGGCCTCCACCCGCTCCCGGGGCGTGTAGTCCGCCAGGCCGGGGAGGCGGATCTGTTCGGCGACGGCCAGGTCGAAGCTCAGCTGCGTCACTCCGGCGCTCCGCCCCTGGCTACGCTGTCCCCCCTCCCGCTCCCGGGCAGCCCAGGCCTCCTCGATCTGCCACCACAGCTCCCTTCTTGGCCGTCGGGTGATCGAGTCGAACGCCCCGCAGTGCACCAGGGCCTCCACCACTGGCCGGGAGACCGCCGCCCGCCGGCAGAAATCGCCGAAGTCCTTCCAGGGGCGGCCCTGCAGGATCGAGGCGATCTCGTCCTTCGAGATGCCCTTGACGTCCTGGAGGGCGAGGCGGATGCCGGCACCCTCCGTTTCGTGATCCAGAGGCGTTCGTTCCACCCGGTAGTCCGCCCAGGAGGCGTTGACGTCCACACCCAGGATCGGCACCCCGTGCGCCCGGGCGTCGGCGAGGATCGCCCGCCGGGGGTACATCCCGGGGTCATGGGTCAGCACCCCGCAGTAGAACTCGGCCGGGTGGTGGGCCTTCAGCCAGCACGACTGGTAGGTGGGCACGGCGAACGCCGCGGCGTGCGCCTTGCAGAACCCGAAGGAGGCGAAGGCGGCCAGCTCCTTCCAGACCCGCTCGGCCGCCTCCCGCTTCCAGCCCCGGGCCACCGCCTGGTCCAGCAGCTCGGGGCCGACGGTGGCCAGCGCCTCCGGCTTGTCGAGGAGCCGGCGGATGCGGTCGGCCTCGCCCAGGTCCCTGCCGTTCATGGCGGCGATGATCCGCATCACCTGCTCGTGGTAGACGACCACGCCTTGGGTCTCGGCCAGGATCGGCCGGAGCGACGGGTGGGCGTAGGCCGCCGGCGCCAGGCCCATGCGGCGCTCGATGAAGGGCCGCACCATGTCGGACTTCATCGGGCCCGGGCGGAACAGCGAGATGTCGACGATCAGGTCCTCGAAGGCGTCGGGCTGGAACTTGCCCAGCAGCTCCCGCTGGCCGGGCGACTCGATCTGGAAGCACCCGAGGGTGTCCGAGGCCCGGATCAGGTCGAAGGTGGCCCCGTCGGTGCGCTCCAGGGTGTCGATGTCGGGCCGGGTGCCGTCGATCCGCTCGACCTCGTCCAGGGTGTGGGCGATCGTCGAGAGCATGCGCACCCCCAACACATCGAGCTTGGCCAGCCCGAGGGCCTCAACGTCGTCCTTGTCGAACTGCGAGACCAGGAACCCCTCGTAGGAGCGCTGCATCGGCATGAGGGCGGGGAGGGCCTCGTCGGAGAGGATCACCCCGGAGGGGTGCAACGCCAGGTGGCGGGGGTAGCCATCGAGGCGGGAGGCCAGGTCGAAGAGGGTCTCCAGCCGGGAGGCGGGCAGGGTGAGCTCGGCCACCTCGGGCAGCGCCTCCAGGGCATCGGGGATGGCGCCCGCCGAGATGTGCGGGAAGGCCTTGGCCACCAGGTCCACCTCGCTGGGCGGCAGCCCGAGGGCCTTGCCCACCTCCCGCAGGGCGGCCCGGGCCCGGAAGGTCTCCATCATCGCCACCATGGCGCAGCGCTTGCCGTAGGTGGCCAGGATGTAGGCGTTGACCTCCTCCCGGCGGGCGGACTCGAAGTCCACGTCGATGTCGGGGATCTCCTTGCGGTGCTCGTTCAGGAAGCGCTCGAAGACCAGGCCGTAGCGGATCGGGTCCACGTCGGAGATCCCCAGCACGAAGGCCACCAGCGACCCGGCCGCCGACCCCCGGCAGGCACACCGGATGGCGAGCTCCTTCTTGGCATGCTCGACGATGTCGGCCACCAGCAGGAAGTAGCCGCAGAACCCGCCCCGCCGGATGGCCCGCAGCTCGGTCTGGAGGCGGTCCTCGATGGTCCGGGTGAGCTTTCCCGCTACCGGGGGGTAGCGCCGCCGGACCCCCTCCCAGCACCGGCGGGCGAGGATCTCGGTGGAGGACATCGTCCCGGAGGCCCCGCCCCGTTCGGCGGGCAGCGAGGGGAAGTGGAAGGTGCCGAAGGGCAGCTCGTAGGCACAGCGCTCCGCCACCCGGGCGGCCCCGGCGATGGCCTCCGGCGGGTGCAGCGCCCGCATGGCGGCCGGGGGCTTCAGGTCGTACTCGGCGTTGGTCCGGGGGGCGGTGGCGGGCGAGAGCGCCACGATGCGCCGGATGCAGTCCAGCACCTCGTGCATGACGGCGTCGGAGCGGTCGGCGTAGTGCACGTTGTTGGTGGCCACCACGTCGGCCCCCAGCTGCCGGGCGATGTCGAGCAGGTGGGCGGTGCGCTCGGCGTCGCCCGGTTCCAGGTGGTTGGCGACCTCGATGGCGAAGTCCGCCCCGAACACCTCCCGCCAGCGCCGGGCCGCGGCGGCGGCCTCCTCGGCCCGCCCGAGCCCCGCCAGCCAGGGCACCTCCCCCCGGGTGCAGCCCGAGAGCGCCACCAAGCCCTGGGCGTGCTCGGCGATCGCCGCGAAGCTGGTCCGGGGCCGCCGGCCGGGAGGCAGCGACTGCGCCCGCTCGTCGAGGTGCATGGCGGTCACCAGGGCGCACAGGTTGGCCCACCCCTGGGCGTCCTTGGCCAGCAGGACGGCGTGGTAGCCCTCACCCCACTCCACCTCGGCGCCCAGGATGGGGCGGATCCCTGCCGCCCGGCAGGCCTGCGAGAAGCGCACCGCCCCGTACATGCCGTCGTGGTCGGTGAGCGCCAGCGCCCCCATGCCCTGCTCGGCGGCCCGCTGGGCGAGGTCGTCCACCCGGGCCGCCCCTTCCCGGAGCGAGTAGTGGGAGTGGACATGGAGATGGACGAAGGGATCCACTGAATTCAGGTGGGTTCTCGGGCGGGACCGGGCGCGAGTGCAGATGGCGAGTGCAGATGGCGAGTGCAGATGGCGAGGAAGGGGTAGGCGGCCTAGTGCGGTGCCCTCAGTCCCACACCCTCGCCAGCCGCCAGGCCTTGGCCCCGGTGGGCCCGGGGGCTCCTGTGGGCCCGGAGACGCCGGAAGCGGTCAGGCGGTCGAAGGTAAGGTCATAGGTAAGGTCGTAGACGCCTCCCTCCGCCTCGACCCGGAAGCACTCCCGGTCCCGCGCGCGCTGCGGGTCCCACCACTCCCCTGCCTCCCTCCAGTACTTGAGGAGGCCCCCGACGACGTAGCGCCGCCCCCGCCAGGAGAACGCCGAAGGCTGGCGCAGGCCGGGCCCTGGTTCGGCCCATTCGACGTCGATCTGGTCGTTGTAGCGTTTGGTCACAGGGCGTCCTCGAACGTGTGTTCCGAGAGGGGAGGAGCACCGTACACCTGTTCGTGCAGCCCTGTCAAGATCGGGAAAACGTGAGCCGGAAGGGTGAGGCCGGTCAGGGAAGGAGCTCGAAGGCCGCCCGGTGGGACGGGCACACCACGCTGAAGTGGCGCCGATCGAGCGTCACGATCACGCCAATCCCCAGCCGTTCGGCTGCCGCCACGATGGATGCATCGACCGTCCCGAGCGGCAGGTCCCGGTAACGGGCCACCAGGGTGGCCATGCGCAGCCAGTCCGCGGCGTGGACCGGCTCTGCGATCAGTGTCCCGGCGGCGAGATCTCCCAAGAAACGCACCTCGGCCTCGACACCCAGCCGGGTTGCCGCCAGATAGGAGACTTCCGATACGACCAGCGTGGGCACCATCAACGGCCCGGGATGCTGCTCCAGGAGCGCCCGGCTCGCCGCATGGTGCCGGTCGTCGGCATCGATGGCGGCGTACAGGGGCCCGGCGTCGACTAGGACGGCGATCTTCCGGGCTCCCTCTGCCCGAGTTCCTGCTGCCCGAGTTCCTGCTGCCCGAGTTCCTGCCGCAGAATCTCTTCGAGAATGTCAGAGATGTCGCTGCGCCCACTGCGGCCTGCCCCCGCTGACAGAAGTTGCCGGCGGGCGGGCCCATCGGCGGCGCTCAGATACTGCGTGATGGCGGCACGTGTCACCTCGGACACGGTCCGGCCGCTGCTCTGCGCCTCGTGGCGGAGCAGAGCGTCAAGCTCGTCCGGCAGTTTCACGGTGGTCCGCCTCATGGTATGCCAGCATACCAACGGAGACGCAGCCTGCAAAGCATCGCCGAGCGAGTCGGAGTCTGTGAGTGCTGAGGTCCCTATAGCACCCCTAAACACTCACAGGCGACAAGGGCACGGGATCCGGGGGGTTGCCGCCCCCGCGTGCCAGGATTCGTGCGGGGGTGTCGAAGGGGCGCGTCGTGAGAAGGCGGGCACGGTCGGTGGTCGTGGGCCTGGCGGCCCTCGTCCTTGCCGCGTGCGGCCCGGCCGCCCGCACCACCGTATCGGCCACCTCGCCGCCCGCAGTCGGCGCCCTCACCCTCCTGGACAGCTCTTGGACCAGCCCGCAGGCGGGCTGGGTGCTGGCCGATGGCTCGTGCGGGGGAGCGCTGTGCGCAGTCGTGCTGCACACCACCGACCGTGCGGCCACCTGGCGCCGGGTCGCCGCCCCGGCCGACCCCTCCCTGACCGGCCTCCGGTTCGTCGACGGCCACATCGGCTATGCCATGAGTGCTTCGGCGGTCTATCTCACCACCGACGGAGCCCGCACCTGGCACCGGGTCGGTGCGCCTGCGCTGGTGGAGGACCTGGAGACCAGCGGCCGCTCGGTGGTCCTGGTCGGGGCGGACTCGAGCGGCTGCCCGGGACCGTGCAACGCCTACGTCCTCACCGCCACGGCGGGGACGGCCACCTGGCACACCCTTCCCGCCCCGGCCATCGCCCAGGGCGTCCGGGACGACGTCAGCGTCCAGGGCTCCTCGCTGGTCCTGGCCGCCTACGGCCAGACCGCGGGCGGGGCCGGCTTGGCGCACACCCGCCTCGCCCGCTCGAGCGACGGCGGAGCCACCTGGTCGACCGCCGCCGACCCGTGTCGCACCGGGCCGGAGGGCGAGGACGACACCACCGCGGTCACCTCCGCCCCGGGCGGGGTGGTCGCCGTGCTGTGCGTGCCCCGGACGGCGCAGTTCTCGCCGCCGTTCGTACTCCTGTCCGCCGACGGGGGGGCCACCTTCGGCGCCCGGCGGCGCCTCCCGCTAGCGGTCCAGGGCTCGTCGGTCGTCCTGGCCCTGGGGGCGGGGGCGGCCGGCGACCTGTCCGTGGCGGCCCTGGACGGCAGCCGCTACGTCGTCCTCGTCTCCCACAACGGCGGCGCGAACTGGACCCACAGCTTGAGCGTGCCGGCCCCCAGCGAGGGTGCCGCCGGGGCGTTCGTCACCTACTCGGATGCCACCCATGCGGCGCTGGGGTTCCAGACCGGATCGCTGTGGACCACCGCCGACGGGGGCGACACCTGGACGGCGTCGATGCCGAAGGCCTAGGCGCACTGGGGCGGGGCCGGCGATCGGGTGGCGCCGGGGCCGGGTGGGCGAACAAGGTTCTGGGGACTTTCTGCCGTCGTTTTGGCGGAGAAACGTCCCCAGAACTCTTCGACAAACTGCCTGACTAACGCGTATTCGACTGAACGGCGGCCGCCGGCGCCTCGGATCTAGAAGAATCCCAGCGCGCTCTTGGCGAACTCCGACATCTTTTCCGGCCCCCAGGGCGGCTGCATGGTCATGGTGGCGGTCACCGAGCTGATGCCCTCCATGCCTCCAACCGCCTCCCGGATCTCCTGCTCGAACAACGGGCCGACCGGGCACCCCATCGACGTAAGCGTATAGGTGACGAGGGCATTGCCCTCCTCGTCCACAGCCACGTCGTACACCAGCCCGAGATCGACGATGTTGATCCCGATCTCGGGGTCGGTCACCACCTTGAGCGCCTCACGGACCTGCTCGACGGTTGCCATGGCTCCATCTTAAGCCGGCCGGGCAGCCCAGTGCGCCGGGAGTCCCCCGAATGGGTGGAGAACATGAGCCGGTTGAGGGATGGGCAGAGTCCGGCGGAAGGCACCTCGACCAGCACCATTCAGGTCACGATGCCAGCCGGCTGGGACATCATCCGCTTCCTCTTCAACGTCACCCAGGGCGCGAACACGTTGGCGACCCAGGTCGATGTCGTCACCCAGGTGCCGCCCTCCACGCCCTAGCCCTACCCCCTTGCCCTACCCCCCCGGCAGGAAGAACACCGAGGTGGCGATGATGGCGTAGGCCGCCACCAGCTGCGCCCCCTCCAGCCAGTCGCTGCGCCCGTCCCGGGAGATCAGCGACACGATCAGGGTGGAGATGCCCACCGCGGCGACCTCGAAGCCCGAGAAGAAAAAATCGATCGGCTTGCGCACGGCGAGGGAGAAGAAGACCAGCAGGGGCGCCACGAACAGGGCGATCTGGGTGCTGGAGCCCACTGCCACCTCGATGGCGACGTCCATCTGGTCGCGCAGCCCGAAGCGGACGGCGCTGGCGTGCTCGGCGGCATTGCCCACGACTGGCACGATGACGAACCCGACGAAGGTGGTCGGCAGGGCGAGGGCCTTGACCGCGGGGTCCAGCGAGCCCACCAACAGGTCGCTCAGCACCGCGATCGCCACCGCCGCGCCGGCCAGCAGTACCGTCGCCCCGGGCCGGGACCACCGGGCTGTGGCCTCGGACACCGGGATGCCCAGCACGTCTTTGTGGGTGCGGAACGAGAACAGCAGGGACGCCAGGTAGAGGGCGATGAGGATGCCGGCCACCGCCCCGGACACCCCCTCCCGGGAGCCGAGGCTGGCGTGCGGGGCGGCGTCGTGGATGAGGGCGGGCATGATCAAGCCCACCTCGGCCAGCACCAGCGAGACGGTGTGCACGCTGGCCACCTTGGCGTTGAACTCCTGCTCCTGGAACTTCATCCCCCCGGAGAGCAGTGCGGCGCCGAGGACCAGCAGGAGGTTGCCCACGATGGCCCCGGTGATGGCCAGCTTCACCACCTCGACCTGCCCGCCCAGGATCAGGAACGCCGACACGATCAGCTCGGGGAGGTTGGCGAAGGTGGCGTTGAGGAATCCCCCGATCCGGGGGCCGGCGTAGACCGCCAGGTCCTCGGTGGACTGCCCGATCAGGGCGGCGCACGGGATAATGCCGAGGACCGAGGCCACGAACACCAACCACTCGACCCCGGCGGCCTTGGCGCCCAGCGCGGCGGCGAGGGCCACCGCAACCCAGGCCACATTGAGCCGTACGTTGTCCACTGGGCCCAACCCTACAGAACACCACCGGGGAGACCCCGATATTGCTCACCGTCAGCGACCCCAACCTGCTCGCCTCCCGCCTCGAGGAGCCGGCGGCGTGCGCGGTCAGCGTGCTGACCCTGAACGCCGGGTGGCCCGAGGACCTGCGCCGCCTGGCATCCGCCCTGGCGGCGACCAGCGCCGGCGTGGACTACGAGCTCCTGGCCGCCGCCAACGCCTCGGCCCAGGTGGCCGGCACCATCGAGGATCTGGCCGCCGCCGACGGGCGGGTCCGGGGGCTGGCGTTCACCCAGCACGTCGGCTTCGGTGCCGCCCGGACGGCGGCGCTCGGCCAGGCCCGGGGGCAGATCGTGGTGATCGCCGACACGTCGGTCGAGCCGACCGGTGACGCCCTGGGCCCGCTGGCGGGCCTCCTCGAGGATCCCGGGGTGGGGCTGGTGGGCAGGTGGGGGCTGCGCTCGACCGACCTGCGGGACTTCCAGGAGATCGTGGGCGGCGAGGTCGACGCCCTCCAGGCCTACTGGATGGCGTGCCGGCGGGAGGACGCCCGCACGGTAGGGGGGTTCGACCCGAAGTTCAAGTTCTACCGCAACGCCGACATCGACTGGTCGCTGCGCTGGCGGGCGGCGGGCTACCGCCTGGTGGCCGCCGATCTCCCCCTGGAGCGCCACGCCCACCGGGAGTGGGAGGCGCTGAGCCCCGACGACCGGGAGCGCAAGAGCCGGGACAACTTCGCCCGCCTCCTGCGCACCTGGCGGGACCGGACCGACCTACTGGTCCATGGATCCCGATCTGCCGGTGCGCAGGGCGCGCAGCAGCCCGGCGGCGGCGCCTGAGGGGTCCGGGGCGTCGGTCAGCGCCCGCACCACCGCCACCCGGGTGGCCCCGGCGTCCACCACCTGGGCGATGTTCGCCTGGTCGATCCCCCCGATGGCGAACCAGGGGCGCCGGACCGCCCCTGCCGCCCGGTTGACCAGTTCGAGGCCCACCGCCGGGCGCCCGGGCTTCGTCGGGGTGGCGAAGACCGGCCCGACTCCCAGGTAGTCGGCTTCGGGATCGGCATCCCCCCATTCCTCGAACCGGTGGGTCGAGAGCCCGATGAGGGGCTCCGGACCGAGCTGCGCCCGGGCCACCCGTACCGGGAGGTCGGCCTGACCCAGGTGGACCCCGTCGGCGCCAGCGGCGATGGCGAGATCCACCCGGTCGTTCACGACGAAGAGTGCCCCCGCCTCCGAGGTCCTCCGTCGCACCACCGCCGCCGCCGCCAGCAGCTCCCGGGCCTCCAGACGCTTGTCCCGGAGCTGGACGATGTCCACCCCGCCCTCCAAGACGGCACCCAGGAAGGCGTCGAGCCCGTCCACGACCGGCGTAACGAGGTACAGGCGGCATCCGCGCAACAAAAGCCGTGGATTCCCAGGCTTTTGGTGCGCGGATGGTTCTTCACGCACAGAGCCCCCCTTCACCCGAGTCCCCCTCACCTCTAGCGCCATCCCCCGGAATGCAAGGAGGCCGGGCCTTGCGGCCCGGCCTCCCACGTGTCCGGCGTGCTAGCGACTGGCGCTAGCCCCGCTATCTGCCTGAGTCGAACAGCACCTTCAGACCCCGCCAGCCGAAGGCTGCGGCGCCCAGCAGGATCAGGAGGGCGACTGCGTAGTACCGACCCGTCAGGCCACCGGTGACCGGCAGGACCGCACCGTTGGCGCTGTTGACGGCCGGGCCCGTGATGCTGGCGGACCCGATGGCCGGGACATTGACTGTCGAGGTGCCCTGGGCATTCCCGATGGCGCAGCTCGCCGTCACGTTGGCCGTCTCGGTCAGCGTCCCGCCGCCCGATCCGCTACTGAGGGTCATATTCACCACCAACTGTTTCGTCTGCCCCGGTGCGAGCGGGCCGATGTCGTTCCAGGTGAGGGTGCTCCCGGTCTTGGCGTTCTGCGCCGGGTTCGCACCGTCGATGGTGTAGCGGACGTTCCCCGTGGTGGTCAGGGTGTCGACCACCTTCACGCCGGTCAGGGTGCAGGCGTGCGGGTTGGTGACCGTGATGGTGTAGGTGAAGTGGTCACCGGGGTGCACCGTTGCCGGCTGGGCCGTCTTGGAGACGTCCACCTGGCAGATGAGGCCGCCGGCCGGCACGGTCGCCGAGGCTTCCATGTGGGCCACTGCGAGGTCGGCGACGTTGTGCGCCTGCAGCAGGGTGGCAACTGCGCCACCGACGCTCAGGCTGATCAGGTTCCAGTTGGCGGTCACCGAGGTGCCGTCAGCCGCAGCCTGGACGGTGGGCGGACCACCGAGCTGGATGTTGACGAGGCCCAGCAGCGGCAGGTTGATGCCGTTGGCGCCGAAGAGCTGGTCGGCGCTCAGGGTGAGAGCCGTGGTCTGGGCCGCCGTCTGGACGGTCACCAGCGGGGCGCCGCCAGTGTTGTGCAGCACGTAGGCGTCACCGGCGATGCCAGTGGCGACTGCCTTGAGGTAGATCGGGCCGATGACGGTGACGGTGATGAGGCCACCGAGCAGCGAGATCGGAGCGAACGTCTGGGTGTCGGAGGCCATGAGGCCGACGCTGTTGCCCGCCACGTTGCCGGCTGCGTCGGTCTGCGGGACGAAGTCCAGCTCCGACGTGTCGGTCAGGTCGCCGGGGGCGTTGACCACCGGGGTCGTGGTTCCCGAGCCCACTGCCTGGGCGTTGGCGGCGTGGCCGAAGCCCTGCGCCACCGGCTCACCGAGGATGCACCCGCTGGTGTCCCAGTTCGCCGTCGCACGGCCCTCGAGGAGGGTGGCGTCGACGATCGGGTTGAGTGCCCCGTTGAGGGAGATCTTGTGGTCCTGGGTCGAGTTCGGTGGTGCGTCCGCCGTTGCCTTCTGGTCGAGGATCAGCTGCGGGTTGGCCACCGGGGTCTTGTTGCCGAGGCCGAGTTCCACACCACTGCCCTGGGCACCGGACATCTTGCCCGGGTCCGCGGCCTGCACCACGGTGTCGATCTGCGAGTCGACCTCGGCGTTGAGGCCCTTCGAGTTGACGGCAGCGCCGCCGTAGGCCTGGTCCAGCTCCACCACGTTGCTCGAGCCCGAGTTGAGGGCATTCACGTGGACGGTGGCACCTGCTGCGTAGCCCGAGAACGCCGCCGTTGCCGCCTGAACCTGAGCCGAAGCGGGCGGGGCGCCGGTGAGACCAACCAGGGCGAGCATTGAGAGCGTCGCCGTCGAGGCGGTGATCCTCGCCCAAGTCTTCCTTGCGGAACGTGCTACCTCCACGCCTCCTCCTTCCGTTTCGGTACTCAATCCACCCTCCCTCTCCTCGGAACTTCCAGTGCTATCCATCTCTACCCTTCACTGTCCCCCCTAGTCAGGGGGGGCTCGGTGGTTCTTTGTAGTCCTTCTCAGTACCGGAAAACGCAGGATCGCCGGAAACTACATCCCTCCTCAACCAACTTGCCCAAAAAAATGCCAAACCGGGCACCATGTGGAGGACAATGGGATCAGTTAGCCCATTCGAGACACTCCCGACGCCTTACGTCCCCCCGCTACACCCTCCGATCCCGGCTGCCTTCCCGAGGGCCCCCCTGGGCGCCTGGGCCGAACGGCTGCTCCCCCCACCCGGGCGGTGGGTCGCGCCGGGCGCGGCACTGGCTCGATGGCCCCGGAGCACCGCATGTCAGCGACACCCTAGTGTGCGGAAGGGTACCCAGGCAAGTTTTCTCAGTAATTGTTCGGTTGTTCCGGCACGCTCCGCCGGAGATGCTCCGAGAGCAGGTTCGAGAGCAGGTCCGAGAGCCGGTCTGGGACTAGTCATCTCGGAGCACCCCACCCCCCGGCCCACCCCCGGCAGGGCCCCTCGGAACCCCTCCGGAGCGGCCGCCGACGGCCTCCAAACCTCGCCGGGCGGCCCACCGCGCTCCGTGGCCATCCGCCCGCGGCCGGATGGGCTCACCAATTTGGGTGAGGGCCCCGGCCACGGAGAGCGTCCGGAGGCCTTGCAGGCAGCCCCCCCGGAGCGCGACAGTAGCCCCACTGCTGGCCGAGATGACCGTTTTTGCGACCGCAGAGTCCCGGTTGGTCTCGCTTGCACCAAGATTTTGGTGGCAGGCAACAGAAAAGTGGTTCGCGCACCCGTGTGGTTTGGGAGGGGGCCCCGTTAATCCAGAGTGAAAGGGCTAGTTAAGTGCCCGAGCAGAGTGGCCGATCACATGAGGGATCGGCAAGACCGAAGGGAGGAACGGCTAGGTGAAAAGGTGGTTGGTGGTTCCATTTGCCGCGATGTTCCTGATGACCGCGTTTATTCCGGCGTCAAGCGCGGCGGAAGCGAGCGTGGTGTTTCTAGGTCAGGGGCAATCGGACGCCTTGCAGTTGTCCCTTCCCCTGCTGAACCTCCTCCCTGGGGTCAACGGGCTTCTCGGCACCCTTGCCAAGGGTCTGACCGTGGGTCACGACGAGACCACTTTCGAGGGACTTGCCCCGGCGCAGGCCAACGGCCTGGCGATCGGAGTGTGCGCGCTGCTCGGTAACAACCTGCTCAGCCTTCCCAGCGTCGGCTCGGGTGCCCTGCCGGGCAACCTGCCCGCGCTCGGGGCACTTCCGGTTCTCGGCGGCCTGCCGTGCACCGGGTCGGACCAGGTCGAGTCCGCCTCGACCGGCAACAACGGCTCGACCACCCAGCAGTGTGGTACGAACCTCAACATCGCCATCCTGACGATCAAGACGGCGTGCGCGTCGTCCATGTCGGCAGTGGTCGATGGCCGTCCCACCAGCGCCAACACCTCGGGCGTCGCGGAGATCGACATCTCCCTGGTTCCCACCGTGCTCGGCACCCTGGGCCTGAACAACCTGCTGGGCAGCCTCGGCCTCGGCCAGCTGACCGGCGACGGTAGTGGCGGTACGGCCGGTCCCCTGGGCAACCTGCCCGTCGTCGGCCCGCTGGTCAACCAGCTCCTCGGAGGCCTGCTCACCCCGGTGCTGCAGGGCAACCTCGGCGGCAGCCTGACCGGCAACCAGAGCACGGACCTGCTCGGCGCCGTCACCGGCCTCGTGCAGCAGGTGCTCGGCGGCGTCGGCAACCTCGTCAGCCTGCAGCTGGGCAACGGGTCGTCGAACCTCACCGCCAACGGCTCCGCCAGCACCGAGTCCGCCCAGGCGGCGGGCGCCACCGTCGGCCTGCTCGACAACCTCGTCCAGGTCTCGGTCGGTGCTGCCAACTCGCAGGTTGTGTGGAATGACGCCACCGGCCAGGCCACGTCCAGCGCCGCTCCGGCAATTGCACACATCAAGGTCGGCGACCCGCTGAACCTGACGGGCGCACCGCTTCTCGACCTCCCGGTCTCGATCCCGAGCCTCAGCGGGCTGCTCGGCGGGCTGCTCAGCTCGACCGACCAGGCCGGTGACCTCACCCTGCTGGCCGGC
>DASTWV010000041.1 GCA_035765775.1 Actinomycetota bacterium
GGCCTCGCCGTCCCCCACCGAGGCCCCGTCGCCCGCCCTGCCCTCCTACGAGCCCTCCGGTGAGGCCCTGCCCACCGGCAACCTGGCGGGCTGGACGCAGGTGTTCACCGACGACTTCCGGGGCTCGTTCTTGAACCGCAGCGCCTGGGGGCCGTACACCGGCATGCCGGGCGGCGACCAGGGCGGCTGGTGGGACCCGTCCCACGTCGGCGTCCAGAACGGCATGCTGCAGCTGAAGAGTTACCGCGACACCGCGCACGCCAACCCGGCCAACCCCGGCGGGTATGTCTCGGGCGGCGTCTCCAGCGCCCCCGCCCTGCGCCAGACCTACGGCAAGTACCTGGTCCGCTTCCGCATGGACAGGGGCGCCGGCATCGCCGGTGTCCTGCTGCTGTGGCCGTCCAACGACATCTGGCCGCCCGAGATCGATTTCGGCGAGGACGGCGGCGGCACCCGCGATCACTCCACCGCCACGCTGCACTACGGCCCGTCCGACCAGCAGATTGCCCGGACTGTGACCGCCGACTTCACGAAATGGCACACCCTGGGCGTCGAATGGACCCCGGGTCAGCTCGCCTTCACGATGGACGACCGGGTGTGGGCGACGATCGCCAACCCCGGCGTCCCGAGCGAGACCATGGAAATGGACCTGCAGACCCAGGCGGGCACCTGCGGCAACGCCGACGACCCGTGCCCGGACGCCAGCACCCCCAACGAGGTGGACATGGACATCGATTGGGTCGCGGCCTACTCCTACACGCCCAATGCCGGCTGACTACACCTCGACGTAGACCACGCCCCGTTCGACCTTGGTCCGGTAGCTGGCCGCCGCTTCGGTGGCCGGGCCCCGCAGGACCTCACCGTTGGTGACGTTGAACTGCGAGCCATGGCACGGGCAGGTCACGGTCGTCCCCTCCAGCGTTCCCTTGGCGAGGGAGCAGCCCTTGTGGGTGCAGAGGTCGCCCATGGCGTAGACCTCGCCGTCGATCTCCGCCAGGAGGACCCAGGTCTCGCAGACGTCGTAGGCGACGAGGTCGCCCTCCGGCAGCTCGATCTTCTTGGTCACCGTCTCGAATTCCATGGGCGGGCTCCTTGTCGTCGTCCGGGCTTGGTCTCCCCTGGTTGATTCCCCCAGCAGCCATATTCTGCTGCCTTCCGGGAAAAAAATCGGGGAAGAGGGTGGTCCGATGGACGAACGAACCTACGACGTGGTGGTGATCGGCGCCGGTCCGACCGGCGAGAACGTCGCCGAACGGGCCCACCAGGGCGGCCTGAGCGCGGCCATCGTCGAGGCCGAGCTGGTGGGCGGCGAGTGCTCTTACTGGGCCTGCATCCCCTCCAAGGCCCTCCTGCGCCCCGGTGCCGCGCTGGCGGAGGCCAAGGCGGTCCGGGGCGCCCGGGAGGCCGTCACGGGGAGGCTGGACACCGCAGAGGTCCTCGCCCGGCGCACCTCCTTCGTCGAGGACTGGAAGGACGCCGGGGGCGAGGAGTGGCTCGCCGGGGCGGGAATCGACCTCTTCCGTGGACGGGGGCGCCTGGCGGGCGAGCGCCGGGTGGTGGTCACCCGGGACGGCACCCCGGCAGCCGAGCTGGTCGCCCGGCACGCGGTCGCCATCGCCACCGGCACCACGGCGGCGATCCCCGACATCCCCGGCCTGGCCGAGGCGTCGCCCTGGATCAGCCGCAACGCCACCGGCGCCCAGGCCGCGCCCCCCCGCCTCGGCATCCTGGGCGGCGGCGTGGTCGGCTGCGAGATGGCCACCGCCTGGAGCCGGCTCGGCTCCCGGGTGACCCTCCTCCAGGCCGGGGACCGCCTGATCCCCGCCCTCGAGCCCTTCGCCAGCGACGCCCTCAAAGCCGGCCTGGAGGCCAGCGGCGTGCGGGTGCGCACCGGTGTCTCGACCACCCGGGTGCAGCGCGAGGGGACCGGGCCGGTCACGCTGGACCTGGCCACCGGCGAGACCCTGACCTGCGACGAGCTCCTGGTGGCCACCGGGCGTCGGCCCGCCACCGCCGACCTCGGCCTCGAGACCGTCGGGCTGGAACCCGGGTCGTGGCTGGCGGTGGACGACACCCTGCGGGTCACCGGCGCCGGCGGCGGGTGGCTGTACGCCGCAGGCGACGTCAACCACCGGGCCCTCCTTACCCACATGGGCAAGTACCAGGCCCGGGCGTGCGGCGATGTGATCGTCGCCCGGTCGAAGGGCGAGGGCCCGGCGGGGGACCCGGCGCCGTGGAGCCGTTTCGCGGCCACCGCCGACCACGCCATCGTCCCCCAGGTGATCTTCACCGAGCCCGAGATCGGGGTGGTGGGGCTCTCTGAGGCCGAGGCTGGCACACGGGGCCTGCGGGTGCGGGCGGTGGACTACGACATCAACAACGTGTCCGGGGCCGGCCTCTTCGCCGACGACTACCAGGGCCACGCCCGGATGGTGGTGGACGAGGACCGCCGGGTGGTGGTGGGCATGACGATGGTGGGCATGGCGGTCGGCGAGATGGTCCATGCCGCCACCATCGCCATCGCCGGCCAGGTCCCCCTCGAGCGGCTCTGGCACGCGGTGCCGTGCTTCCCCACCCTGAGCGAGATCTGGCTCCGCCTGCTGGAGACGTACGGGCTGTAGCCCGGCCCTTGAGCCGGCGGCTACGCCGGCAGGAAGTCGATCAGCAGCCGGTTGATCACGTCGGGGCGGTCCAGCTGCATCCAGTGGCTGGCGCCCTCCACCCGTTCGTAGCGCCACGGTCCCACCACGTAGGCGCCCGAGTCCACCATCGGGGCCTCGGTGAGGAAGCGGTCCCCGGTGCTCCAGAGCCCCATCGTCGGGGCCTGGACCGGCGGCAGATCGGGGAACCCCTCGATGAGCACCTCCGGCGGGACGTTGGCCCGGTACCAGTTGAGCCCCGGGGTCAGGGACCCCGACGCCTCCAGTTCGCCGACCACGGCGTCGTGGTCGGGGTGGCCGCCCCACTCCCGCATGTTCGCCCAGTTGTTGCTGCTCAGCCACTGCTCGGCGATCCCAGCGAACTGGAACAGCAGCATGTACCAGGACTTCTCCCGCTGGGCGAACCCGGCTTTGGCGAATGCTCCGGGAGTCCCCACCGACATCGCAACCAGGTGGTCCACCTGGTCGGGCGCCAGGTGGGCGAACGCCCACGCCAGGGCGGCCCCCCAATCGTGCCCCACGATGTGGGCGCGCGGGGCGCCGACCGCGGCCAGGATGCCGCTCACGTCCTGCAGCATGAAGGGGATGCCGTAGGCATCGACGTCCTCCGGTTTGCCGGAGCGCCCGTAGCCCCGCAGGTCGGGCACGATGACCTGGAACCCGGCGTCCACCAGGGCCGGGACCTGGTTGCGCCACAACCGGCCGGTGTCCGGGAAGCCGTGCAGCAGGACGACGGGCCTGCCGGATCCGTGGACGTCGAACTCGATGCCGACGCCGCCCATGTCGCTCCGCATGCCGCGATCCTACGGGAACGGCCCTCAGGCCGCCGGCTCCAGGTGGGCCACCTCCGGCGGGTGGCAGCACTGCCCCACCGAGGCCTGGGTGGTGGGTGACACCGGCACCGACCGCCGGATCGTCACCAGGGCGATGATGCCCCCGGCTGCCGACAGGCCCGCGGCGATCACCATCGCCTCCCGGTAGCCTGGTCCGAGCAGCGCCGCACTCCCGGTCTGCAACCCGACCACCGCGGGCAGCACCGCCACCGACAGCAGGCCGGCCAGCCGGGACACGGCGTTGTTCACCGCCGAGCCCACGCCCACGTGGTGGTCGTCCACCGCCGCCAGGACCGCAGCGGTGAGCGGGGCGACGGTCATCGCCAGGCCGAACCCGAACACCGCCAGCGCCGGCATGACGGTCGAGACGTAGTGCGACCCCGGGGCCACCCGCGACAGCCACAGCAGGCCCGCCCCCACGATCACGGGGCCGGCCGTCATCGGCAGCCGGGGCCCGGTGCGCTGCGCCAGGGCGCCGAAGCGGGCGGAGAGCGCCAGCATGATCCCGGTGACCGGGAGCAGCGACACGCCCGCCGCCAGGGCGGAGTAGTGCAGCCCGATCTGCAGCTCCAGCACCACCAGGAAGAAGGTCACCCCCAGGCCGGCGTACACCGCCAGCGTCACCAGGTTGGCGCCGCTGAACTGCCGGGAGCGGAACAGGTTGAGGGGCAGCATGGGGGAGGGGCGCCGGCCCTCGATGAGCACGAAGGCGATGAGCGCCGCCCCGCCCACCACCCCGGCAGCGGCGTCGAGGCCGGAGAAGTGCCGGGCGCCCTCGATCACCGCGTAGCACGCTCCCGCCAGGCCCAGCGTCGCCGCCATCGCTCCCGGGATGTCCACCCGCTGGCCGGCGGCCGACTCCCGGGTTTCCGGGACGTGGCGGAGGGCGATCGCCACCGCCGCGGCAGCGAGGGGCAGGTTGATCAGGAACACGTAGCGCCACGAGCCGATGTCCACCAGCCACCCGCCGAGGAAGGGCCCGACCGCGCTCGAGATGCCCGCCAGGCCCGACCAGGCCCCCACCGCCCGGGCCCGGTCCTCCGGGTGGAAGGTGGCGGAGAGGATGGACAGCGAGCTGGGCACCAGCAGCGCACCCGCCACCCCCTGGAGAGCCCGACCGGCGATGAGCACGCCGATGGTCGGCGCTGCGCCGCAGAGGGCCGAGACCGCCCCGAAGCCCGCCAGCCCGGCGACGAACACCCGGCGGCGCCCGAACAGGTCGCCCAGCGACCCCCCGAGCAGCATGAGCGCGGTCAGGGTGATCAGGTAGGCGTCGAGCGTCCACTGGAGGCCGGCGATCCCGCCGTGCAGGTTCCGGCTGATCGCCGGCAGCGCCACATTGACGACGGTGCCGTCCAGGAAGGCGATGCCCGATCCGAGCACGGTTGCCGCCACCACCCAGCGCCCGGCCGGTGTGCCCATCCGGACCTTGGGCGCCGCCGCACCATCGGCCATGTCTCATTATTGCCGGGCATCCAGTCCCAGCCCCCAGTCAACTCGGGGCCGGTCTGCGGTGGTCCCCGGCGCTACGGCGTGACGGTCACCGTGGTGATGTACACGGGCACCGCCGGGGCCCCGTCGTAGCTCGCCTGGCCGCTGGGGATGTCGGCGAAGATCTTGCCGACGACGTCCAGCCCGCTGGTCACGTTCCCCAGCAGCGCGTAGTCCGGCCCGATGTCCGAGGACACCCCGGGCGGGACGATGAAGAACTGGCTGCCGGCGGTGCCGTTGGGGTCGGACCCGGTCTTGGCCATGGCCACCAGGCCGGATCCGTAGGTGCCCGAGTTGAGGCTGGAGGGCACCGGGTCCACCACCGTGTAACCCGGCCCGCCCGACCCGTCGCCGTTCGGGTCGCCCCCCTGGATCACGTTGGCGGTGTGGGAGATCCGGTGGAAGTCCAACCCGTTGAAGAAGCCCTTCTTGGCCAGGTACACGAACGAGTTCACCGTGTTGGGCGACTCCTTGGCGTCCAGGGTCATCACGAAATCGCCGCAGGTGGTCGAGAAGGCAGCCGTATAGGTGGTCGTCTTCGAGATCGTCATGGGAGGCGGTGAGGCCTGCGTGGCGTGGTTGCCCTGGGCCGGCTTGGGCGCCGAGGGACAGGAGGCGGCCGTGGTGGTGGCGGCGGACGAGGCGGCGGTGGACGGGCTCGAGAGGGGGGAGGGCGTGGCGGCGGGGGTCGGGCTGCCGCTGGTGGAGACCGTGGTCGTCGATTTCTTGGTCAGCTGGTGGATGGCGAGGAAGGCGACCGCGGCGACCACGATGACCCCGAGCACGATGTTCAGGTTGCGCTTCCGGCGCTGCTCGGCGGCCTTGGTCTCGGCGGCGATGCGGTCCCGCCGTCCCTGCTTCTTGCGCGCGCGCTTGGCTGCTTTACCCACGGTTCAGTGATCTCCTGTGATCTGGAAGACGAGCCCGTCAAGGATATCTTTCTCCGACACCCGGACGCCGCGGAAGCACCAGCGGTCGGCGATGCAGGACAGGATGGCGCAGCCGGCCACGATGACGTCGGCCCTCCCCGGGGGCAGCGAGGGGATGGCCTCACGCGCCGCCAGCGGCATCGTCGCCAGCGAGGCGTAGAGGTCGTTGATCTGCTCCTGGCTCAGCCAGGACCCGTGCACCGCCTTGGGGTCGTAGGCGGCCAGGCCCAGGGTGATGGCCGCCAGCGACGTGACCGTCCCGGCAACCCCCACCAGCATGGAGTTTCCGGGCTCAGCGAGGGTACCGGCCGCGGCCTCCAGGGTGGCCAGCACGTCGCTCTCCAGGGCGGACAGCTCGGCTCCCCCTGGTGGGTCGTGGTGCAGGTGGCGCTCGGTCATGCGGACGACGCCGAGCGGGAGCGAGACCGCCTGCTCGACCTCCGCCGCCCGGGCCCGCACCCTCCCCACGGCCAGCTCGGTGGACCCGCCGCCGATGTCGCACATCAGGTAGCGGCCCGCGCCGAGGTCCCGGGTCGCCCCGGCGAAGGACAGGGCCGCCTCCTCCTCGCCCGGGATCACATCCAGCTCATGGCCGGTCGCCTCCCGCACCGCGGTGCGCAGCTCCTCCCGGTTGGCGGCCTCCCGGACCGCGCTGGTGCCGGCGATCCGCACCCGGGACACCCCGAGCGCGGCGCACTGGTCGGTGTAGTCCTTGATGGCGGCCACCGTCCGGGCGATCGCCGCCGGCGCAAGGCGGCGATGGGCGTCGACGCCCTCGCCCAGGCGGGTGAAGATCAGCCGGCGATCCAGCTCGGTGAACGTCCCGTCGGCGGCCACCTCCACTGCCAGGAGCCGGGTGGTGTTGCTGCCGGCGTCGATGGCGGCCACCCGGGGGCTCATACGCAGGGCACCGCCGGTTCGACCCAGCCCAGCTCGGCGAGCACCGCCGCCCCCACCGGGTTGTCGCCCGCCACGAGCTGGTGTGCGGTGTGGGCGTGCAGGCACTTGACCCGCCCGCCCGGGGTCCCGCCCCCGCCCGGGTGGCCCCGCCGGGGATTGGTCGGCAACGGGAGCTGGCCCCGCCGGGCGGCATAGGCCTGGGTGGCGCTCGCCAGGGCGGCGGCGAGGTCGGGCTCGGCGGCGAGGCGCCGGTTGCAGGCTGCCATCCACCCCCCCGCCTCCAGGCGCCCGATTGACTTGCCCAGCGACCGGCACGTCAGCCACCACAGCGTGGGGAACGGGGTGCCGTCGGCCAGGGCCGGAGCGGTCTCGATCACCATGGGGAGCCCGCAGGCGCACCGCCGGACGACGGTCCACTGGCCGCGCGGCGGCCGGCCCAGCTGTGCGGTGACCGCCACGGCATCGTCAGGTGTCATGGATCCAGCCGCGCGTCGCCGGGGGCGGCACGCATGGAGGTGGTTTCGGGCTTACGGCCGCTTGGAATCGCGGTGGCGCCGGACGTCCGCAAGCCGCTCCTGGGACTGGCGCATGAACCGCTTCAGCTTGGCCTCGAATTCGGGGTCCCGGTCGCCCTTGCGGGGCGGGTGGGCCTGCCACGAGGGGTCGGCCTGCTTGATCGACAGATCGATCTTGCCGTCCTCCTTGATGGCGACCACCTTGACCGTGACTTTGTCCCCCTCGTGGAGGTGGTCCCGGATGTTGCGCACGTAGTTGCGGTCGACCTCCGAGATGTGCACCAACCCGGTTTCGCCCCCACCGAGCTGAACGAATGCACCGAAATCTGCGATCCGAATAACAGTCCCCTCAGAAATTGCTCCTACTTCTGCCAAGTACCCTCCCACTCATTGCCCTGCACGGTTGTTGTGCCGTCCACTGTATCGTGTCCCGGTTTGCTACCTGATTCGGGTGGCCCGTGCTGAACACTCCTCCCAAACGCCCCGGCTCTCGAGACGGACCCTAGGCGGCGAGAGCCTGGCGCACCCGCTCGGCCACCAGTTCAGGGTGATCCAGGAGCGTGATCCAGACGATGGGCAGCACCCGCCACCCGAGGGCAGCGAGATCCGCCGCCCGCAGGCGGTCCCGGATGAACTTTTCCCGCCCGTAGTGCCAGGTCAGGCCCTCGAACTCGATCGCCAGCCGGTGGTCCGGGTAGGCGAAGTCGATGCGGGCTCGGGAGCCGTCCGGTCGGCGCACCCAGTACTGGCGCACCGGCATCGGGACTCCGGCATCGCGGAGCGCATGCTCGAGCTTCGTCTCCGCCAGGCTCTCGGTGCACGCGGCATCCGGGTCCCGCCGCCCAACGATCTCGGCCAACACCCGTGCCCCTCCTGGCCCCCGAAGGCTGCAGCGACTGAGGCGTTCGATGATGGCGCCCAGCCGGTCCTCATCCCGCCGGAGGGCGTCCTCGAAAGCCGCCTCGACCTGTACCGGCGGGAGGACCGAGCCGAGGTCGATCAAGGTGCGCACGACGCCGGTCACTTCGAACGGCCCGAGCGGGGCGTAGTCGCGCTCCAGCAGCGTGCAGGTCCGGTGGACCCGGATGGCAGCGGGAGCGTCGGTGCGGTGGGCGATGATGCTGACCCGCCCGCTCGGGACACCGCTCAGGGCGAACAGCGCCCCGGCGGCCTCGTGCGAGATGACCGCCCCCGGCTCACCCCACAGCTGCGCCGCCATGAGCTTCTGCTTCCACGAGATGGGCGCCCCGGCAATCCGGTAGACCCGGGGGTGCACCTGCTGCCAGGCCCCGGAGCGGAGCCGGTAGGCGATGGCATCCGCCTTGAGCCCGGCGTCGACCGCCTGCTGGCGGGAGAAGACCCCATATTGACGGGCAGCGATCCGCGCAAGGGGGCGCTTCCTGGCCTCGACATCTGCAACCATGCGCAGAAGTGTATACATGGCGATCGCATATCTGCAACCGGGTACATGTCGGAACAAACTTGTGGATCCTGCCGCCATATTGGCGGCTGTTTCCACATGTTTCTGCCCCGTGCCGCTCAGGTCAGCGGATGCCGGTATCGCACACGATGTTGACGGTCGTCAGCGCACCGGGAGCAACCACCGCAGCCGTATCGGGGCACCGGGGGAACGTGCCCGGCACGACGACGACCAACGTGTAGCTCCCGGGCGCCACGCTGAGGCTGTAGGTGCCCGTGGCACTGGTCTGGGCTGAAGCCACGACGGTGGCGCTGCCCGTCCGGGCCTCCACCCGGCCCACCACGGGGGCCGGGGGGCAGGGGGACCCGACCCGTTCGACGGGGCACGTGGGGCCGGCGCTCACCGTCCCCCGGATCCCGGAGCTCACGGCGGGCGAGGCCGAGGCCGAGGCCCGGACCGTAGCGGCCGGAGGCGTCGCGCCCGGCGGGCGTCCCCCGGCCCCGCGGGCTGCCCCGGGCCCCGCGTTCCCGCACCCGGCGAGCGCCAGGGCCACCACGGCCAGCCCCACCCACCCCCACGCCGGGCGGGCGCGCACGGGGTCTACTCGGCCCGGGCGAGCGGGGATCCCACCGGCTGCACGTGGGCGTGCAGCAGGCCCACGACGATGGAGTCGATCAGTGCCTGCCAGGAGGCCTCGATGATGTCGGTCGACACCCCGACCGTCATCCACGACCCGCTCTGGTCGGTGGTCTCGATCAGCACCCGCACCTTGGCCGCCGTGGCCGAGGCCGGGTCCAGGATGTGCACCTTGTAGTCCGTCAGGTGGAAGGCGGCGATCTCGGGGTACGTCGGGCGCAGCGCCACCCGCAGCGCCCGGTACATCGAGTCCACCGGCCCCTGGCCCTCGGCGGCCGCCACCGTCCGCTCGCCGTCGATCTCCAGGCGCACCGTCGCCTCGGCCGCCGCCGTGCCCCGGGAGGCGCCGGGGGCCTCCTCCACGATGGCCCGGAACGAGATCGGCGTGAAGTAGCGCTGCTGCCAGCCCTGGGCCGAGCGCAGGAGCAGCTCCAGCGACCCGTCGGCCGCCTCGAACGAGAACCCCTCGAACTCGAGGCGCTTCAACCGCTCCAGCGCCGAGGCGATCGCCGGCGGGTCCATCGACAGCCCCAGGGCGGCGGCGGTGGCCCGCAGCGTGGCGGCCCCGGAGAGGTCCGAGGTCAGCAGGTGGCGGTCGTTGCCCACGTCGCTGGGGTCGATGTGCTCGTAGGCCCGGGCGGTGCGGACCACCGCCGACACATGCAGCCCGCCCTTGTGGGCGAACGAAAAGTTGCCCACGTAGGCCCGGTGGGTCTCGGGGGGCTGGTTGAAGACCTCGGCGACATAGCGGCTGACGTCGGTCAGCTCCGCCAGCCGCCCCTCGGGCAGCACCGGGATCCCCATCTTCAGCTGCAGGTTGGCGGCCACCGCCAGCAGGTCGGCGTTGCCGCACCGCTCGCCGTACCCGTTGACGCAGCCCTGGATCTGCGAGGCTCCCGCCTGGACCGCGGCCAGCGAGTTGGCCACCCCGCACCCGGCGTCGTCGTGGAAGTGGCCGGCCACCGCCACCGGCAGGCGCTCCACCATGGACGACACCACGGCGGCCACCTCGTGGGGCAACGTCCCGCCGTTGGTGTCGCACAAGACCACCACCTCGGCCCCCGCGTCGGCGGCACGCTGCACCACAGCCGTCGCATACGAAGCGTCGTCGGCGTACCCCTGGAAGAAGTGCTCGGCGTCGAAGAACACCCGCCGCCCGTGCGCCGTGAGCCAGGCCACCGACTCGGCCACCATGGCGAGGTTCTCGTCCAGCGAGACTTTCAGCGCCTCCCGCACGTGCAGGGTCCAGCTCTTGCCCACGATGCACACCACCGGGCACCCGGCCTCCACCAGGGCGGCCAACTGCTGGTCCTCGTCGCAGGAAACCAGCGGCCGGCGGGTCATGCCGAAGGCGCACAGGGTGGCGGTCTCCAGGGTGCGGGACTGTGCCCGGGCGAAGAACTCGGCGTCCTTGGGGTTGGAGCCTGGCCAGCCGCCCTCCACGTACGGCACCCCGAAGCGGTCCAGCCGGCCGAGGATGCGCAGCTTGTCCTCCACCGAGACGCTGATCCCGGCGCGCTGGGTGCCGTCCCGCAGGGTGGTGTCGTACAGGTCCACCCGGCGCCCGGGGTTCATGTGCAGGCCTCCACCAGGGCATCGCCGATCTGGCGGGTGGACAGTCCCGGGCTCTTGCCCGCCACCGCGGCCACGGCCGCCTCCACCCGGGCGGCGCCGGCGGCCTCACCGAGGTGGCGCAGCAGCAGCGCAGCCGAGATGACGGCGGCGATCGGGTTGGCCCTGCCCTGCCCGGCGATGTCGGGGGCGGAGCCGTGCACCGGCTCGAAGACCGACAGCTCGCCCGGGCGCAGGTTGCCGCTGCCCACCAGGCCGAGGCCGCCCACCAGGCCGGCGGCGAGGTCGGAGAGGATGTCGCCGAAGAGGTTGTCGGTGACGATGACCTGGAAGCGCCGGGGCTGGGTCACCATGAGGTAGCCGCAGGCGTCGACGTGCTGGTAGGCGGTGGGGACGTCGGGGTACGTCGCTGACACCTCGTCGAAGATCGACTTCCACAGACCGCCGGCCCGCTCCAAGACGTTGATCTTGTGGACCAGCGTCAGGCTCCGCCCGGCCGCCTGTGCCAACTCAAAGGCGTAGCGCACGCAGCGCCGGATGGCCCGGTCGGTGTTGACGGAGATCTCGGTGGCCGGCTCCCCGCCGCCGCCGGCGGAGCCCCGGCGGGCGTAGAGGCCCTCGGTGTTCTCCCGGACGATGGTGATGTCGAGGTCCTCGGGGGTGACCCCGGCCAGCGTCGAGGCCACCCCGTCGAACAGCTTCGAGGGCCGCAGGTTGATGTAGAGGTCCAGCTGCTGGCGCAGGGCGAGCAGCAGGCCGCCCTCCAGCACCCCGGGCGGCACCCGGGGGTCGCCGACCGCCCCCATCTGGACCGCCTCCAACGCCGGGAGCTCCTCCAGCACGGACCGGGGGAGCACCTCCCCGGTGCGCAGGTAGCGATCGGCACCGAGGTCGTAGTCCACGGTCTCCAGCGAGAACCCCTCGGCCTCGCCGACCGCCGACAGGACCCGCATCGCCTCGGCCGTCACCTCGGGGCCGATGCCGTCCCCCGGGATGACCCCGATCCGGTGTGAGCGCCGCGCAGAACTCACGCCGCGTCGACCCCCAGCTTCGCCCGGAGGTACGGCACCAGGCCGCCGGCTTCGATGATCGACCGCATGAACTCGGGGAAGGGCACCGCCTGGGCGGTGATCCCCTGGGTCAGGTTGGTCACCGTGCCGGAGACCAGGTCGACCTCCAGCTGGTCACCTTCCTTGGTCACCTCGACGATCTCCCGGCACTCGACGATCGGCAGGCCGACGTTGATGGAGTTCCGGTAGAAGATCCGGGCGAAGGTGGACGCCACGACGCACGCGATCCCCGCCCCCTTGATGGCCACCGGGGCGTGCTCGCGGGACGATCCCGACCCGAAGTTGTCCTCGGCCACGATGATGTCGCCCGGGTTGACCCGCTGGACCCACAGCGGGTCCAGGTCCTCCATGCAGTGCTTGGCCAGCTCCTTGGGGTCGGTGGTCGTCAGGTAGCGGGCCGGGATGATCACGTCGGTGTCGATGTTCGCCCCCATCCGGTGGACCTTGCCCTGAATCGTGCTCATACCAGTGCTCCCAGGTTCTCGGGGTGGGTGATGCGGCCGGTGACCGCCGTGGTCGCCGCCACAGCCGGGTTGGCCAGCCAGACGTCGGCGTCCCGGTGGCCCATGCGGCCCCGGTAATTGCGGTTGGAGGTGGACAGGCAGCGCTCGCCCGGGCCGAGCACACCCATGTAGCCGCCCAGGCACGGCCCGCACGCCCCGGCGGAGATGGCGGCGCCGGCGTCGGCGAACACCTGGATGAGGCCCTCCCGGAGGGCCTGCTGGTACAGGTCCTGGGTCGCCGGGATCACGATGAGCCGGATCGAGGGATGCACCTTGCGCCCGTCGAGGATGGCCGCCGCGGTGCGCAGGTCCTCCATCCGGGCATTGGTGCACGACCCGATGAACACCTGGTCCACCTCCTGGCCCTCGACCTCGGACACCGGTACCGCCCGGGAGGGCAGCGACGGCTGCGAGACCATCGGCTCCAGGGCGGCGACGTCGATCGCCAGGGTGCGGGCGAAGACCGCGTCGTCGTCCGACGCATCGACCGGGAAGGGACGCTCCCGGCCGTGGGCCTGCTGGCGGCTACGGACGTAGTCCACGGTCACCTCGTCGGCGGGCACGATGCCGGACTTGGCCCCGGCCTCGATGGCCATGTTGGTCAGCGTGAGCCGGCTCTCCATCGAGAGGGTGGCGATCGTGTCGCCGGTGTGCTCCATCGCCATGTACAGGGCGCCGTCGTCGCTGATCTCCGAGATCACCTTGAGGATCATGTCCTTGCCCACCACCCACTTGCCCGGCTTCCCGGAGTAGACGATGCGCAGCGTCTCGGGCACGCGCAGCCAGATCTCGCCGGTGGCCAGCACGCCCGCCAGGTCGGTCGACCCGACGCCGGTCGAGAAGCACCCGACCGCCCCGTAGGTGCACGAGTGCGAGTCCGCCCCGATGACCACGTCACCGGGCGCCACCAGGCCCTCCTCGGGCAGGAGGATGTGCTCGATGCCGGCCCGGCCGATCTCGAAGAAGTAGGTGATGTCCTGCTCCCGGGCGAAGGCGCGCATGCGCTGCATCAGCGAGGCGGAGGCGATGTCCTTCGAGGGCACGAAGTGCGACGGCACCAGGGCGACCCGGTCCTTGTCCCACACCTTCGGCACGCCGATCTGGCGGAACGAGTCCACCGCCATCGGGGCGGTGACGTCGTTGGCCATGGCCAGGGACACCCTGGCCATGATCAGGTCGCCGGGCGCAACGGACTCCCGCCCCGCGGCCCGCGCCAGGATCTTCTCGGTAACCGTCATTGGTCTCATGGCGCCTGCACTTTCTGCGAGGGGCTGGTCGATACCGCACGGTTGATGGCGTTGACGTAGGCCTTGGCCGACCCCTCGACGATGTCGGTGGCCACCCCCCGCCCGGTGTAGAAGTTGCCGTTCATCTCGATGCCGATGGTGATCTCACCCAGGGCGTCGGTCCCGCCGGTGATCGCCCCGACGTTGAAGGAGATCAGCCGGGCTTCGACGCCGACCGCCCGCCGGATGGCGCTGCACGCCGCGTCCACCATGCCGTCGCCCAGGGCCGACTCCTCGATCACCTGGCCGTTGTGGCGCACCCGCACGGTGGCGGTGGGGGACAGGTGGGTCCCCCCGGCGACGCTCATCGACTCCAGCGCGTAGACGTCCTCGACCTGGGACAGCTCGTCGGTGACGATGGCCACCAGGTCGGCGTCGGTCAGCTGCACCTTGCGGTCCACCAGGTCCCGGAAGCGGGCCCACGCCCGGTCCAGGTTCTCGCCGGTCAGCTCGTAGCCCAGGTCGGCCAGCGTCTTGGCGAAGGAGTGCCGCCCGGAGTGCTTGCCCAGCACGATGCGGTTGGAGTCCCAGCCCACCGAGGTGGCGTCCATGATCTCGTAGGTGGTGCGTTCCATCAGCACGCCATGGGCGTGGATGCCGGATTCGTGGGCGAAGGCGTTGGCCCCCACGATCGCCTTGTTGGGCTGCACCGGGTACCCGGTCAGCATCGAGATCAGCCGCGAGGTGCGCACGATCTGCGTGGTGTCCACCCCGGTGGCCACCTCCAGCGAGGACCCCCGGGTGTGGATGGCCATGACGACCTCCTCGATCGAGCAGTTGCCCGCCCGCTCGCCGATGCCGTTGATGGCGCCCTCGACCTGCCGGCACCCCGCCCCCACGCCGGCGACCGCGTTGGCCACCGCCAGGCCCAGGTCGTCGTGGGTGTGGGTGGACCAGATGACGCCCTCCGCCCCCTCGACGTGCTCCATCAGGTAGCGGAACAGCTCGGCGTACTCGTGCGGCAGGGCGTAGCCGACGGTGTCGGGCACGTTGCACGTGGTCGCCCCGGCCTTGATCGCGGCCGAGTAGATCTGGGCCAGGAACTTGGGGTCGCTGCGGGTGGCGTCCTCGGCGGAGAACTCGACGTCGGGCGTGTAGCCCCGGGCCCGGGTCACCCCGGCGATGGCGGCCGCCAGCACCTGGTCGGCGTTCATCCGCAGCTTCTTCTCCATGTGGATGGGTGAGGTGGCGATGAAGGTGTGGATCCGGCAGGATTCCGCCTCCTTGATCGATGCCCAGGCCTGGTCGATGTCGCCCGGCACCATGCGGGCCAGGGCGGCGATGACCGGCCCCTTGACCGTGCGGGCGACCGCCGCCACGGCGTCGAACTCGGCGGGGGAGTTGATCGGGAAGCCGGCCTCGATGACGTCGACGCCCAGGTGGGCCAGCTGGGTGGCGATCTCCACCTTCTCCTTGGCAGACAGGTTGATGCCGGGCGACTGCTCGCCGTCGCGCAGGGTGGTGTCGAAGATGCGTACGTGGTCAGGCATGGTGGTCAGGTCTCCTCGTGTGCGTGTGAATGCTGCGACGGGCCTTGCGGTCAAGCCTCGGGCGTTTCCTTACGGCAGCGCCCGAGGCTCCCGAAGGGAGAGCAGCAACCACGTCACAGTGTGGAGCACAGTTATCGCCTCTTCAACCACGGCATCATTGCCCGCAGCTCGGCGCCGACCTGCTCGATCTGGTGGTCGTTGGCCACCGCCCGCATGGCGTTGAAGTTGGGCGAGCCGGCGTCGCACTCGGCCACGAACTCGTCGGCGAAGGCGCCGCTGCGGATGTCGGCCAGCAGCTGGCCCATGGCCTCCCGGGAGGGGGCGCCCACGATGCGGTCGCCCCGGGACAGGTCGCCGTACTCGGCGGTGTCCGAGATCGAGGAGCGCATGTTCGCCAGGCCGCCCTCGTAGATGAGGTCGACGATCAGCTTCACCTCGTGGCAGCACTCGAAGTACGCCACCTCGGGCTGGTAGCCGGCGGCGACCAGGGTCTCGAACCCGTTGACGATCAGGCGGGTCAGGCCGCCGCACAGCACGGCCTGCTCGCCGAACAGGTCGGTCTCGGTCTCCTCGGCGAAGGTGGTCTCGATCAGCCCGGCGCGGGTGGCGCCGATGCCGTAGGCATAGGCGATGGCGGTCTGCTTGGCATTGCCGCTCGGGTCCTGCTGCACCGCCACCAGCGCGGGCGTGCCGATGCCCTCGGTGTAGGTCCGGCGCACCAGGTGGCCGGGGCCCTTGGGGGCCACCATGCAGACGTCGATCTCGGGCGCCGGCTGGATGCGGCGGAAGTGGATGTTGAAGCCGTGGGCGAAGAACAGGGCGTTGCCCGGCTGCAGGTTGGGGCCGATCGCCTCGTCGTAGGCCGCCTTGGCGTGCTGGTCGGGCAGCAGCATCATGACCACCTCGGCCTCGGCCGCTGCCTTGGCGGTCTCCAGTACCCGCAGCCCCTGGCTCTCGGCCTTCTCCCACGAGGCCGAGCCGTCGCGCAGGCCCACCCGGACGTCGAAGCCCGAGTCCTTCAGGTTCAGCGCGTGGGCGTGGCCCTGCGAGCCGAAGCCGAGGATGGCGATCGGCCGCCCGGACAGGACGGTGGGGTCGGCGTCGGCTTCGTAATACATGGTGGCCATGGCGGTCTGTCCTCTTTCCCCTGACGGTACGGCGTAACGGTTAGACGGCGGCTCGGAGCTGGCGGTCCGAGATGCCCCGCGTGCCCCGCCCGAGGGCGATGCGGCCCGTCTTGACCAGCTCGATGATGCCGAAGGGGCGCACCAGGTCCTCGAAGGCCGCCAGCTTATCCGGGGGACCGAGGATCTCGGCGGTCACGCTGTCGCTGGTGACGTCGACGATGTTGGCGCGGAACACCTCGGCCAGCTCGAAGACCTGGCCCCGGGTGGCGGACTCGGCGTGCACCTTGATCAGCATCAGCTCGCGCACCACCGACGACCCCGGCTCCAGCTCGATGACCTTCAGCACGTTGATCAGCTTGTGCAGCTGCTTGGTCACGTGCTCCAGCGGCTTGTCGGGCAGGTCGACCACCACCGTCATACGGGAGACGCCCGGGCTCTCCGTGGTCCCGACCGCCAGCGAGTGGATGTTGAACCCCCGGCGCGAGAACAGGCTGGAGACCCGGGTGAGCACACCGGGCTTGTTCTCGACCAGGATCGAAACGGTGTGCTTCACGCGTCCTCCTCGGGGGGCTCAGGGTCGTAGAGCATGTCGCCTTGGGGTTCATGAACTCTCTCGTGGTCCCGCTCGAACTCCGGGCCCATGATGATGTCGTCGTTCGAGGCGCCCGCCGCCACCATCGGGTAGCAGTTCTCGAAGGGGTCGCAGCGGAAGTCGATGACCACCGGGCGGTCGTCGATGCCCCGGGCCTTCTCGATGACGGCGTCGACGTCGTCCACCGACTCCGCCCGCAGCCCGACGCAGCCGTAGGCCTCGGCCAGGCGCACGTAGTCGGGGATGTCCCAGCCGAACTTCACCTCGGAGTAACGCTCGGCGTAGAACAGCTCCTGCCACTGGCGGACCATGCCCAGGTAGCCGTTGTTGACGATGGCGATCTTGACCGGGATCTTCTCGTAGGCCATCGTCGCCAGCTCCTGGCAGGTCATCTGGAAGCACCCGTCGCCGTCGATGCACCACACCTCGTCGCCGGGCATGGCCACCTTGGCCCCCATCGCCGCCGGCACGCCGAAGCCCATCGCCCCGAGGCCGCCCGAGTTGATCCAGGTACGGGGGCGCCTGAAGTTGATGAACTGCGACCCCCACATCTGATGCTGGCCGACGCCCGAGGCGTAGATGGCGTTGCCGTCGGTGATCTGGCCGAGGCGCTCGATGACGTACTGCGGCTTGATCAGGCCGCCCTCGGGCTGGTGGTAGCGGTAGGGGAACTGGGTGCGCCAGTCGGTCAGCTGGCCGGTCCAGGCGCTGTAGTCCGGCATCGGCCGGGTGGCCAGCTCCGCCTCCAGGACGGCGATCAGCTCCTGGATGACCAGCTTGGCGTCGCCCACGATCGGCACGTCGGCGTGGCGGTTCTTGGAGATCTCGGCCGGGTCGATGTCGGCATGGATCACCTTGGCGACCGGGGCGAAGGCGGCCAGCTTGCCGGTCACCCGGTCGTCGAAGCGGGGGCCGAGGGCGATCAGCAGGTCGGAGCGTTGCAGCGCGCTCACCGCGGTGTAGTTGCCGTGCATGCCGGGCATGCCCAGGCACAGCGGGTGGGCGTCGGGGATGGCGCCCCGGGCCATCAGCGTGGTCACGACGTGGATGCCGGCCAGCTCGGCCAGCCGGCGCAGGTCCTCGGCCGCCCCGGCCTTGATGATGCCGCCGCCGGCGTAGATGACCGGCCGCTCGCTGGCCAGGATCAGCTTGGCCGCCTCCTTGATCTGGCGCAGGTTCGGCTTGACCTTGGGCTGGTAGCCGGGCAGGTTGACCGGCCCCGCCTCGGCGTAGGGGAAGCGGGCCTGCAGGACGTCTTTGGGGATGTCGACCAGCACCGGCCCGGGCCGCCCGGTGGAGGCGACGTGGAAGGCCTCGGCGATGGTCTGGGCGATCTCGCCCGGGTCCATGACCAGCCAGTTGTGCTTCGTGACCGGCAGCGTGATCCCGGTGGCGTCGCACTCCTGGAAGGCGTCGCCGCCGATGGCCGCCCGGGTGACCTGGCCGCTGACCGCCACCACCGGCACCGAGTCCATGTAGGCCGAGGCCAGCCCGGTCACCAGGTTGGTCACCCCGGGGCCGGAGGTCGCCATGCAGACCCCCACCCGGCCCGATGCCTGGGCGTACCCGTCGGCGGCGTGAGCCGCCCCCTGCTCGTGGCGGCAGAGGATGTGGCGGATCGGCGAGTCGAGCAGCGGGTCGTAGGCCGGCAGGATCGTCCCGCCGGGGATGCCGAAGATGGTGGTGGTGCCGACGGCCTCGAGCGCCCGCATGAGGGCCTGGGCTCCGGTGATCTCGTTGCTCACGTCTGCCTCCGACGACTAGTGGGGTATTCCATCAAACAAAAAACCTCTCGGTCCGAGAGGTTTCGTAGCGCACGCTGCTGGCCTGAGGCGCGCGCTACGTGCATACAAGGAGGAGGATGCTGCGGCCGTCCCCGCCCGGCAGGTATGGGTGCTTTCCCGAAACAAACGAGCGCGTCATGTCACTCCTCAAGCGACGGTTATCCGCTTGCATTGTGCTGGAACATGCTCGGTTCGTCAAGAGGGTCGCCCCGGAGGGTGGGCGCCGGGGTGGGCCAGGCGTCGGCCGGAGGGAGGGCAGTGACCGGGTCGCCCAGGCGAACCGCACCGCCGGCAACGATGCGCGCGTTGAGCCCCCGGAGGCGCACGGCACGGCCCACTTTCGAGTTGACGAACGCCAGGACGTCGGTGCCGAAGCGTTCCCGGAACTTGATGCAGCCAAGATGGGGCTCGGGGCTGACCTGGAGCACCACCTCGCCGCCGATTGCCAGGAGCGACCCGGCCGGCAGCCGTTCGGCGCTGAGGTCGAGGTCGACGTAGAGCTGGTCGCCGCACAGCTGCCGCCGGCCGGCGTCGGCAGCCACCAGGGCAGCGGCCCTGACGTTCATGACGGTGATCTGGTGGTCAATGCTGGCCAAGCCACCCGGGGATTTGGATCCCCGTACCAGCCAGTTGTCGCCGATCAGTCCCACCTCGGCGTCCAGCACCGCGGCACCCACGGTCTCCCGCTCGTTGGTCGCCGGCCGGCGGACGATGAGCGCGAGGGTCCCATCGGGGGTGGGGGAGGCCCGGATGTGGCCCAGCCCGGCTTCCAACTCGAGGCGGCTCAGGTGTTTCATGGACCGAGTATGCGCCGGGTTTCTCCGGGTTCCAAGGCTCGAACGGGAGGGTGACCATGCAGGCTGACGAGGCGACGGCGGCGGCGGTCCACGACGCGGTGCAGCGCTTGCTCAAGGTGTATGAGGCCGGTGACGCCGAAGCTGTCGCTGGCCTGCTGGTCGACGATCCGTGCCTGGTGATGATCGGCACGGCCGCCGACGAGGTCCGCCGGGGTCCGGCGGAGGCGAGGGCCCAGTTCGACCGGGACATGGAACAGTCCGAGGCCCGTTCGCTCACGCTTGAGTGGACCTCGGTCTCGGCGTCGGGCGCCGTCGCCTGGATGGCGGGAGGCGTGACCGTCGAGGTGACGGCGGGCGCCGAGCAGCTGCGCTTCCCGATCCGCCTGAGCCTGGTGCTGCTCCGAGACGACGCCGGGGCTTGGAAGGTGGCCCAGGCCCACTTCTCCACGCCGGACGCCTCGACTCCCGAGAGGCAGTCCTTCCCGGAGGCGGCCGGGTAGTTGCTGCTCTGTCGGCGAGATCTCCCGGCGGGGGCTCACGGTGCGCGTCGGGATCCCCACCGCGCAGGGCAAAGACAGACGCGCTCTTGACCTCGGTCCCGGTTCAGTCCGTGCTCGCCCGGACCTGTCCATGGCCAGGGTCCTTTCTTGCCTACCGAGGCGCGGACGACCGAGGAGCGATATGCGATTTCGAGTCAGAGCCGCCTCACCAACCTCGGCACGAACCGGCTCTGCCTGAAGGATCTGGGATGCCCGCCTACCAGAGCATCGAGCCCGGCACGCCCTTGAAGGGGCCGACGATGTCGCCGGTGATCCAGCCACCGTAGAACCGGCCCGGCTGCGGCTCCACCACTTCGCCGTCCACGGCGCAGCGGTCCATCGGGCTGGCGTAGACGGCGACATGGTCCGCCATGTCGGCGTACGGGTCCTTCGGCTCGGCGTAGGCCCAGGCGGCGTTGTGCTCGGTGCGCCCGCCGCCGGTCACGGAGAAGTAGGAGGCCCACCCCTTCCACTCGCAGTAGCTGCCGTGCTTGCGTCCCGGGGTGAGGACGCCGGCGACGAACGCCGAGGGCGGCAGGTAGTAGACCGGCGGGTGGCTGGTCTCCAGGACGCGGAAGGCATCGCTCGTCTCGGCAATGGTCTCGCCGCCGAGGACGATCACGATGTGCTTGGTCGTCCGCTCAAGGCGAGGGGGCCGTGGGTAGTCCCAGACGGACTCCTGTCCGGGGGCGATGGGGAGTGGCTCGGGTCGGCGCACAGGGCCAATAGTATGATCAAAGTATGAGCAATGCCAAGAAGCGGGTGACCTTGACTTTGGACGCCGCCCTCGTCGAGGTGGGTAACCGGGCGGTGGCGACCGGCACAGCCCGTTCGCTGAGCGCATGGGTCAATGACGCGCTTACATCCAAGGTGGCCCACGATCGGCGCCTCAGCGCGTTGGACGCCGTCCTCGCCGACTACGAATCGGAGCATGGCGCGATCACGGAGGAGGAGATGGAAGCCCAGGCGCGCAGCGACCGCGGATCGGCGATCCGCGTCGCTTCCAAGGATCGCCCGGCTTCGGCATGAATCTGGTGCTCGACGCCGGAGCACTGGTTGCCCTTGAGCGGAACGAACGACCCATGTGGCGGCGTTTGTGGGAGGCCCGGCAGCGCGGGGACGGGTTGGCAACGCACGGGGGCATTGTTGGCCAGGTATGGCGGGGAGGTCAGCGCCCATCCCGCTTGGCTGCGCTGCTTCTTACGCTCGAGGTTCACCCCCTCGACGCGACTCTGGGACGGTCGGCCGGCGAACTTCTTCGGGCCACGGGTCTGGCGGACGTGATCGATGCTGCGCTGGTCGCCCTGTGCGCGGATGGCGATTGGATCGTTACCTCGGATGCCGATGACCTCGCGCCCCTGGTGCGGGCCGCTGGGCGTGACATCGTGCTCGTGCGACCGTGAGGGCGATGGCTGCTCCACGCCGCCCCGGGCACCCTCCCGCGCCGGCCCCCGCCCGCCTTTTGGCACACTAGTGTCCGGATATCGACCGCTGACCAGCAGGGCAAGGAGAGCACCCACGATGAGTGAGAGGGACCGTGACGACGAGTACCTTCGGCTGAAGCCCCGTTCCGTCGACGTGACCGAGGGCCCCCAGCGCGCCCCGGCCCGGGCGATGCTCCGCGCCGTCGGGATGCGGGACGACGACTTCCGCAAGCCCCTGGTTGCCGTCGCCTCCTCGTGGAACGAGGTCACCCCGTGCAACCTGCACCTCGACAAGCTCGCCGACCGGGCCAAGGCCGGGGTGCACGAGGCGGGCGGCTACCCGATCGAGTTCACCACCATCGCCGTGTCCGACGGGATCTCGATGGGCACCGAGGGCATGCGGGCATCGCTGATCTCCCGGGAGGTCATCGCCGACTCCGTCGAGCTGATGGTGCACGCCGAGCGCCTGGACGGCGTGGTCACCATCGCCGGTTGTGACAAGAGCCTGCCCGGCATGGTGATGGCCGCGGTGCGCCTCAACCTGCCGGCCGTCTTCGTCTACGGGGGCACGATCATGCCCGGGCGCTTCCAGGACCGCGACGTCACCATTGTGGACGTGTTCGAGGGGGTCGGCGCCCACGCCCTCGGCAAGATGACCGACGCCGAGCTCCACGAGCTCGAGTCCAACGCCTGCCCGGGCGAGGGCTCCTGCGCCGGCCACTTCACCGCCAACACCATGGCGAGCGCCGTCGAGGCCATGGGCCTCTCGCTGCCGGGCAGCGCTTCGCCGCCGGCCATCTCCGAGCGCCGGGCCGAGGCCGCCTTCGCCGCCGGCATGTGCGTCGTCGACCAGCTCCACTCCGGCCTGCGCCCGAGCGACATCGTCACCCGCAAGTCGCTGGAGAATGCCATCACCGTGGTCATGGCCACCGGGGGGTCCACCAATGCCGTGCTGCACCTGCTGGCCATCGCCCACGAGGCGGGCGTGCCGCTGGCCATCGAGGACTTCGACCGCATCTCCCGCACGGTGCCCTACATCGCCGACCTCAAGCCCGGCGGGCGCTACGTCATGGCCGACCTCGACCGGGTCGGCGGCGTCCCCCTCGTCATGCGCCAGCTTCTGGAAGGCGGCCACCTGCACGCCGACTGCCTGTGCGTCAACGGCAAGACCATCGCCGAGAACTACGCCGGCGCCCCGGAAGCCGACGGCTCCATCGTCCATGCCGTCGCCGACCCCATCCGCCCGACCGGCGGCATCGTGATCCTCAAGGGGTCCCTGGCCCCCGAGGGGGCGGTGTGCAAGGCGTCGGCGATGGAAGGCGATTCGTTCCGGGGCCGGGCCAAGGTCTTCGACGACGAGGCCGCGGCCTTCGACGCCGTCATCAGCGGGCAGATCGGCAAGGGCGACGTGGTGGTCATCCGCTACGAGGGCCCGGTCGGCGGCCCCGGCATGCGGGAGATGCTGGCCGTCACCGGGGCGATCTACGGCGCCGGCCTGGGCAAGGACGTCGCCCTGATCACCGACGGCCGGTTCTCCGGCGGGACCCACGGCTTCTCGGTGGGCCACGTCGCCCCTGAGGCGGCGGCGGGGGGCCCGATCGGCCTGGTGCGCGACGGCGACGAGATCGTGCTCGATGCCCCGTCGCGGCGCCTGGACCTCCTGGTGGGCGAAGACGAGCTGGCCCGTCGCCGGGCGGCCTGGTCCCCGCCGCCGCCCCGCTACCCGAGGGGAGCGCTGGAGAAGTACTCGAGGATCGTGAGCTCAGCATCGCTGGGTGCGGTCACGACGCACTGAGGCCTCGAAACCAAAAAGCCCAGTGCCGCAGCCGCCAGGCCCGCGGAGCCGGTCCACTCCCCCAAGCGGACGGCACTCTGCGGGCCCGGCGGCCTGCGGTCCAGGTCGCAGTCCTAGCTTTTCCTAGGCCGCCGTCCAAAGGAATCGTGCTAGCAGGCCCATTTGCTTGGTGGTGCTAGCACCACTATCTTCGCCGGCATACCGCAGGTGCATCCGGGGCACCGGGACCTGATCAGGCGCCCGGCCTTCAGCGGACGGGAGAAATCGCAGTCATGGTGCAGCAGGAGCCGCTGAAGGTCCTGGTGGTCGATGACGACTACCTCGTGCGCGAGGGCGCCCGTAGCGTGCTTTCGTCGGTCCCCGGCGTCGAGGTGGTGGGCACCGCCGCCGACCCGGCCGAGCTGGCGGAGAAGATCGCCGCCACCCACCCCCAGGTGGTGGTCCTCGACATCCGGATGCCCCCCACCTACCGCATGGAGGGCATCGAGGCGGCCCACCAGATGCGCTTGGCGCACGCCTCGCTCGGCGTGGTCATCCTGTCTCAGCACGCCGACCCCGAGTACGCCCTGGAGTTCCTCCGGGACGGCTCCGCCGGGCGGGCCTACCTGCTGAAGGAGCGGCTCGGCAATCCCGCGCAGCTGGTCGAGGCCATCCGGGAGGTGGCGGCCGGCGGCTCGGTGCTGGACCCGAAGGTGGTCGACGGGCTCCTCGAGGCGCAGCGCCGCCGGGCGCAGTCCCGCCTGCAGGGCCTGACCGAGCGGGAGCACGAGGTGCTCGGCCTCATGGCCTCCGGCCGCAACAACGCCGCCATCGCCCGGGATCTGGTGCTGTCGGAACGGGCGGTCGAGAAGCACATCAACGCGATCTTCCGCAAGCTCGGGCTGAGCGAGCAGCTCGACGTCAACCAGCGGGTGGCGGCGGTGCTGTTCTTCCTGCAGCGCTCGGGCTGACCCAGCCGCAGAACACTTACTTCACCGTCACCACTTGGTACATCCCCGCGGCGTAGTGCCCGGGAAGGTTGCAGACGAAGAGGTAGGTGCCCGGGCTGGTCAGATCCACCGTCCGGGTCTGGGTGGTGCCCGGGTCGAGGTTGTCCCCGTCGCTGACCTTCTGGATGCCTGCACCTTCCTCGTCGATGCCGCCGTCCGCCTTCGGGTAGGCGCCCGGGGCGAGGTCGCTGCGGAACACCAGGAGTTCGTGCTGGATCTTGCCCGCGTTGGTGATGGTCAGGGTCACCTGTCCCGGAGCGATGGTCGTGGCCGCGGCCTTGACGGTGAACTCGGTGAGGTCCACGGTGACCGGGCCGGTCGCCGGTGCTGCCCCCGGGGCGGCCACTGCGCCAGCCGGGGCGCCCGGCGGCGCGGAAGGCGCACCGTCCCGCCCCACGGCAACGAAGAGCACGGAAAGCCCCACGCACCCGGCGATGATGCCGGCGAGGGCCAGCACAGCCGTCCTCCTGCCGCCGGGGGGGCGGGTGGTGTCGCTGGGGTCTTCTGCCGGGATCTGCGGGTCCTGCGCCTGCTCCTGGATCACGGTGCTCACGGTCGGCCTCCCTCGGTTGGCTTCTACCGTGATTCTCGGCGGGGGGCCCCGGCTGGCCATGAGCCTATTGCCCCGCGTTCTGGAGGCCATCCGGCACCGCCGCACCGGGCCGGTCGGCTGGCCAGCCGGCCGAGTTGTCGAGCCGGGGGCTACCCGCCGGACGCCAGCGGGGTCACGCCCGATGCGGCTTCAGGAGCGCCGTTGGGAGCCACGTCGGGGGCCATCCCGGGCTCCTCCTCGGCCGCCTCCTCGAGGTTCAGGATCTGCACCCCAGCCACCCGGGCCAGGGACTCGGCCCGCCGGGTCAGGTCCGCCACCACCGCGTCGGTCCGGGCCATGCCCAGCTCCCCGGTGATCCGCCCGGCTTCCTTCAGCAGCGCCATCGCGGCCACGACGTCGCCCGGCCCGTTGCGCGAGGTGAGCATCGCCGCGTGGTGGGCCAGGGTCATCGCCGCCATCGGCCGGTCCCCCAGGGCCACGTTGCGCTTCAGGCCGAGCTCGAAGAGGCGCTGGGCCTCATCGAAGCGGTGCAGTGTCTCGGCGAGCATGCCCAGGAAGGTCGCCGCCGACCCGAGGCAGAACGCCCCGGCGTGCACCACGATGCACCGGTCCTCGTAGGGGCTCAGGAGGTCGAAGAGGGTTGCGGCCCGGGTCGAATCCCGCAGGAAGGAGCACACCAGGCCGCACAGCGCCACCGAGCCCAGCCAGTTGCCGTCCCGGGGCAGGTCTGCGAAGTCGTGCGTGGCCAGGTTCTCGAAGTGCTCCCGGGCGTCGATGATCCGCCCCATCTCGGCGTAGATCACCGCCAACCCGGTCCGCCAGCCGGGGAGCCACGGGTAGCTGTTGTTGAGCTCCCGGGCGGCCACCTCCATCTCGTCCAGGCGGCCCACCACCCAGTGGTGGAAGAACAGCTCGGCCCCGAAGCGGATCATCGCCGCCTGTCCGGGCCCCTGCCGGTTGGTCTGCAGCGCCTCCCGCATGTGGGTCTCGCCCTCGGCGAAGCGGCCCTCCATCAGTGCCACCATCGCCTGGAAACACAGCGCCTGCCAGCGGTAGAGCGGTTGGCGGAGCTCCTCGGCGAGGGTGATCCACTCGCCGAGTGCGGCGTCCAGGGCCTCCCGGTCGCCCAGTTCCAGCAGGGTGAGCAGCCGGAAGTGCCTTCCCCGCACCGCCATCTCCGGGTCGCCGATCTCCTCGGCCAGCCGGACGATTTTGCCGGCATCGTCCAGCCGCTCGTCGAGCCGGTCCGGGCCGAGCATCGACCGGAACCGGCTGTACAGGGCGATGAGCTCCGTGGCCGGGTCCCCCAGCTCCTGCGCCAACTCGACGGCCTGTTGCGCCAGGCTGGCTCGCCGGTCCACCTGGTCGGTGTAGTAGAGCTCGACCGCCAGCCGGGCGAGCACCCGCACCCGGTATCGGGCGGCAGTGACCTCGGGCTTCTCGGCGGCCGCCTCGGGGCTGTGGCGCCCCCGCCCGGCCGGGCGCGGCGGCCACTGCTCGATCGCCGTGAGGGCCTCCTCGAGCCGGCCGACCAGCACGTCGTCGGCGCCCTCGGCGAATTCGAAGCTGCCCAGGCCCTCGCCGTACCCGACCGCTGCCCGGGCCAGCCGGTTGGGGTCGTGCAGGCGCCGCGCCATGGTGGCGGCCTGGGTGAAGCTCTTGCGGGCCGATGGGGTATCGCCCGCCCGCCACTGGGTCTCGCCGAGGGCCAGCAGCAGGTCGCACTGCATCGGCTCCGATCCCTTGGCCCCCCGCTCCTCGCCCAGCGCCCGCAAGGCCCGCTCGTAGTGCCCGGCCGCCTCCTCGAAGGCGAGCAGCTTCGCTGCCCGGGCGCCGGCCCAGGCCGAGTAGTAGATCGCCTTGGCCCGGCTCCGCCCCCGGCCTGCAGCCTGGTACTGCACCGCCAGCTCGGCGGGGCGGGCGTTGGGGTCGCCGGTGTAGATCCCCTCCAGCACCTGGCCGATGCGCCGGTGTAGGCGGCGCCGCTGATTGACCGGGATCTGGCCGTAGATGGTCTCCCGCATCAGGGCGTGGTTGAACCGGAAGCTCCGGCCCCGGGGCGAGGCGGTGGGCAGCTCGACCAGGACCCGGGCGGCCGACGCCTCCTCGACCGCGCTCACCAGGCGGTGCGGGGTCAGGTCCGAGGCGCGCTGCAGCACGCCGATGTCGAACTCCCGGCCGATGGCCGAGGCGACGGAGAGGACCTCGTTGCACTGGGGCGACAGGTAGTCGAGGCGGCGCTCGATGGCGTCGCGCACCGAGATCGGGATGTCGATCTCCCACGAGGCCCGCTCCGCGGCATCCTGCAGGTGGCCCTCGGAAGCCAGCAGCCGCACGACCTCCCGGACGAACAACGGGTTGCCTTCGGTCCGGCTGAAGACCGCGGCCACCAGGTCGGGCGAGGGCCGGCGCCCGGTGGCCACCTCCATGAAGCGGGCGACCTCCCGCTCGTCCAGGCCCCGCAGCGTCAATGTGGTCGAGAGCTGGCCGATCTCCAGGCCGGTCAGCGTGCTGCTCAGGGGGTGCCCGGTCGGCCAGGTGGCATCCCGGTGGGTGCCCACCAGCAGGACCCGGGCGGTGCGCAAGGTGTCCGCCAGGAACTCGAGCAGGCGCAGCGACGGCTTGTCCGCCGACTGGAGGTCGTCCACCACGATCAGCATCGGGCGGGCTTCGGAGGCCCTGCGCAGGAACGAGGAGATCGAATCGAAGAGCCGGAAGCGGGCCTGGCGGGGGTCGGCCAGCTCGGCGTCATCCGCCGGGGGGAGCGGGGGCTCGACCGCCGTTTGCAGCCGGGTGGCCAGCTCGGCGTCCATCTGCGCGATGTCGGTGGCGCCCGGTCCCATCTCCTCGAGCAGCTCCTCGACCCGCCGCCGGCGGACGTAGGTCCGGATCACCTGGATCCAGGGCGAGTAAGCCGGGGTCCCCTCGGGGTCGAAGCACCGGCCTACCAGCACCACGGCGCCCCGGGAGGCGGCGTAGGTCGCCAGTTCGTTGGCCGTGCGGGTCTTGCCGATGCCCGGCTCGCCCGCCAGCAGCACGAGGCTGCCGTGCCCGCCGAGGGCGGATTCGAACGCCGCCCGCAGGGCGTCGATCTCCTCCTCCCGGCCGACGTACGTCCCCGCCCCCGAGGACTCGACCAGGAGCTGGTCCACCGACGGCGTCGCCTCTCCCGGCGGCCGGGCCGGCATCCGGAGGGGGTTGAGGGGCAGGAGGGCCCGGATCGCCGTGCCCGCCGATCCCGAGGTCACGAACATGCGGCCGCCCAGCGAGCGGATGCGGTCGTCGAGGAAGGTCAGCCCTCCGGCGGTCGCGCCGGCCAGGTCGGCCTCCCGTTGGAACCCCCGCCCGTTGTCGGCGACGGCGAGGGCCAGGCAGTCGTTCTCGATCGCCAGGTCGATGGTGGCCTCCGTGGCCCCCGAGTGCTTCAGCACGTTGGCGATCGCCTCGGACACGATGAAGTAGGCGCTGGATTCGATCTCCCGGCGCAGCCGGGGCAGCGGGTCGGGGTTGCTGGAGAGGTGGGTCGTGATCGGCAGCCGGCCCGCCTGCGAGCGCACCGCGGCGGTGAGCCCGGCGTCGCGCAGGATCGAGGGGTAGAGGTCCTGGCTGACCTCGCGCACCCGCTCGATCACCCGGTCGAGCTCGGCCCCCAGCTCGGCGAACACGTCCTTGGCCTGCTGGCCCCCGCTGCGCACCCGCTCGGGGGCCATGCCGATGCCCATCCGCAGCACGACCAGCTGCTGCTGCAGGCCGTCGTGGAGGTCCCGGGCCAGCCGGCGGCGCTCCTCGTCCCGGACCGTGGTCAGCCGGAGCGAGCTTTCCCGCAGGGCGTCGGCCTGGCTCTGGATGAGGTCGAGGTGCGAGCGCAGCTCCAGCTTCATGGTCTCGAGCGCCCCGGCCAGCTGGCCGATCTCGTCGTTGGAGCGCTGGGCGAAGTGGGCCTCCAGGTTGCCCGCCGCCACCTGCCGGGCGGTGCGGGCCAGGATGCCAAGCGGCCGGGTCACCGCCCGCAGGGTCAGCAGCGAGAGGACGACGGCGGCGAGCAACAGCACGAAGACGATGAGGACGATGTCCAGCACCGACCCGGTCTTCTCCGGTGCCCCGCTGGCGGCGAAGATCGCGGTCACCAGGCTCCCGATGGCGAGTGCGGCGGCCAGTGACCACACGATCTTGATGAGCACCGTCGCCCGCATGCGGCCCGGGAGGGCCCGCAGGGTGGCGGCGGTCGAGTGGTCCACCCGCAGCCCGCTGGGGGAGCGCGCCGCCCGCCCGGCCCGCGCCGCCCGCCCGCCCCGGCCGAACCGGCTCCCGTCGCGGGGGTGCACGCCGGCGCTCACGGGCGCCCCGCTTCCGGGCTGAGGAGGCCGCGCGCCGCCCGCGACGCCCCCGGTGCGCGCCGCCGGGAGGCCCCCGAGGGGCCTGCGGTTCGCAAACTATGCATACCGGACTGGAGCAGGTCTGTCTCCGTCCTGTTGGGTTCCCCGTTGTTTACTCGGCAAAACGGGTGAGACCTGTAGGAAAACATCCCGAGCCGGTCCGGGGTCGACGCATGCGACCCCCGGCCGAGGTCGGGGACATTCGTCCCGGGGCGTGGGACAAATGTCCCCGAGATGTTGTGGGCGGCGGCCCGGGTGCCACTCTGGCCTGCCCCCCCGCCGCCGGGCGGCTAGAACCAGCTCCCGATGGCGTCGATCGCCCGGTGCAGCCACATCTTGTGCCCGGCGTGCGCTCCCGGCGTACCCGCGGGCGCGGATGGCGCGGACGCGGCTGACGGGGACGGGGCGGCCTTCGCCGCCGCGGGCGCGTGGGCCTGGCCGGCCGCCCCGCCCGCCGGCGGCTTCACCGTGAAGTACGACGTCTCACCCGGCCGCACGTAGCCGAGCTCGGCCCGGGCGAGCGCCTCGATCGCATGGGGATCCTGCAGCTCCTGCAGCCGGTTGGTGAGCCGGTTGGTCTCGGCAGTCCCGGCGGCGAGCCTGCCCTGGTCGGCATGGATCGCACTCTCCTCGTGGTAGAGCTGGCGGGCCGGGCCGACGGCCATCATCGCCAGCACCAGGAGGATCAGGGCAAGCAGCGTCCCGTGGAAGGTGATGCGGATGGCCATGTCAGCCTGCCCGGGCGCCCAGGCGGGGGAAGGCGGCGGTGCCTGCGTAGCGGGCCGAGTTCCCCAGCACGCCCTCGATGCGCAGGAGCTGGTTGTACTTGGCCACCCGGTCGGTGCGGGCGGGCGCCCCGGTCTTGATCTGCCCGGCGCCCCAGGCCACCGCCAGGTCGGCGATGGTGGCGTCCTCGGTCTCGCCCGAGCGGTGGCTGATCACGGCCGCGAAGCCCGAGGTCATCGCCAGGCGCACGGTCTCGGCGGTTTCGGTCAGCGAGCCGATCTGGTTCACCTTCACCAGCACCGCGTTGGCCGACCGGCTCTCGATCCCCTTCCGGAGGCGGACCGGGTTGGTGACGAAGAGGTCATCGCCCACCAGCTGCACCTGGCCCCCCAAGGCGGCGGTCATCGACTCCCAGCCCGCCCAGTCGTCTTCGGCGAGGGGGTCCTCGATGGAGACGATGGGGTAGCGTTCCACCCAGCCACCGAAGCGGCCGGCCAGGCCGGGGGCGTCCAGGGTGACGCCTTCGCCCGCCAGGACGTAGGACCCGTCCTTGAAGAGCTCGTTGGCGGCGACGTCCAGGGCGAGGGCCACTTCGGCGCCGGGCTCGTAGCCGGCGGTCTCGATCGCCTCCACCAGCAGGCCGAGGGCATCCTCGTTGCGGGCCAGGTTGGGGGCGAAGCCACCCTCGTCGCCGATCCCGGTGGACAGGCCCCGGGTGAGCAGCACCTTCTTGAGCGTGTGGTAGACCTCGGCGCCCATCCGGAGGGCCTCGGAGAACGAGGGCGCCCCGTGGGGCACGATCATGAACTCCTGGACGTCGAGGGTGTTGTCGGCGTGCGCGCCGCCGTTGAGGACGTTCATCATGGGCACCGGGAGCAGGTGGGCATCGGCTCCGCCCAGGTAGCGGAACAGGGGAAGGTCGAGCTCGTCGGCCGCCGCCTTGGCCACCGCCATCGAGGCGCCCAGGATGGCATTGGCCCCCAGCCGGGACTTGGCCTCGGTGCCGTCGAGGTCCAACAGGGCGGCGTCGACCCGGCGCTGGTCGCCGGCCGGCAGGCCGTGCAGGGCCGGGGCGATGACCTCGTCCACCGCCCGCACCGCCCGGCGCACACCCTTGCCCAGGTAGCGACCGTCGCCGTCGCGCAGCTCGAGGGCCTCGAAGCTCCCGGTGGAGGCCCCGGAGGGCACCGCCGCCCGGCCGTGGCCGCCGGATTCGGTGGTGACATCGACCTCCACCGTGGGGTTGCCCCGGCTGTCGAGGATCTCCCGGGCCCCTACCTGCTCAATCGCACTCATGAGCGAACTCCTGTTAACTGAAGTAACGGCAGTGTACCTGCCGCACCGGGCGGGAGGCGGCTTTCGGCCGCCCACGGACGTACCTGGCTGCTTCTACGGTTCGGGGTCAGGCCCCCCGGCCGCTCGGGCCGCATCGGCGGCGGACAGGTTCCGGGTGGCGACCCGGCGGAGCGCCCCCTCGGGGTCCACCCCCGCCCGCAGGGCGAGGGCCGAGATCCCGTACAGCACTTCCCCGAACAGCATGTCGGTCTCGGCCCGGGTCTCGGGCCCCGGCTTCGCCGCCGCCGCGGCGGCCAGCAGGCTCGCCAGACGGCCCTCCGGGACCTCGGGCCCCAGTCCCGCCCCCGACAGCCGGCGCAGCACCTTGTGGGCGTACAGCAGCGCCGGCAGGCGGGTGGGGATCCCTTCCCCGAGCGATGCCCGCTGCTTCTGCTCGTGCTTCAGCGCCTCCCAGTTCGCCACCACCTCGCCGGCCCCGCTCACCGACACCGAGCCGAAAACGTGCGGGTGGCGGTGGATGAGCTTGGCAGTCAGATCTTCCACCACGTCGCCGATCTCGAAGGCCCCCACCTCGGCGGCCATCTGGGCGTGGAAGACGATCTGCAGCAGCAGGTCGCCCAGCTCCTCCCGAAGTTCCACCAGGTCGCCCCGGTCGATGGCGTCCAGGACCTCGTGGGTCTCCTCCAGGAGGTGGATCGCCAGCGAGGTGTGGTCCTGCTCGGCGTCCCAGGGGCACCCGCCCGGCCCCCGCAGGCGGGCCATCACCGCCACCAGGCGGGCGAAGGCCTCGGCGCCCCGCACGGCCGCCGGCCCCACCGCGACCGGGCCGCGTATGGGGTCCGCCGGAGACACCTGCTCCACCCGGCCTCAGCCCCCCAGGCCGCTCAGGCCGCCGAGGCCGGAGGAGCCCGACGTCGACTGGTCGGCGTTGGGCGCGCTGACCGACCCGGCCGGCGAGGACACCGCCAGCGTGTCCGCATCGAAGGACCCGAAGGCGGGATTCACCTCGATGCGGGTGTGGGCCACGGCCTGCTGCAGGAACGAGTTGGCCGCCTGGTTGCGGGCGCTCTGCTCCAGGGTGGCATTGATCTGGTCGGCCGCCGCCGCCTCCGGCTCCCCCTTGGCGATCAGCTTGATGACCTGGTACCCCACCGCCGTCTGTACCGGCTGCGGGGTGACCTGGCCCGGCTGCAGGGCCAGGGCGGCCGATTCGAACGCCGGGATCAGCGCCCCGGCCTGCTGCCAGCCCAGGTCCCCGCCCGTCGCCTTGGTACCGGTGTCGTCGGAGTACTGGCGGGCCAGCTGGGCGAAGTCCCCACCCGCCTGGGCCTTCTGCGCCACCTGCTGGGCGATGGCCAGGTCGGCGGCGGTCGGGGCGCAGCTGTGGTCCGGGGCGGGGTGCGAGCAGATGAGGATCTCGGCGGCGTCGTAGCTGCCGGCGAAGGTGGACTGGTTCTGCTGGTAGAAGGCGTGGATCTGATCGGCGCTGGCGTCGATCCCCTTGGTGACTGCAGTGCTCACCGCCTGGACGGCAAGCTCCAGCTTCTGGGCTTGGCGGTAGTCGTCCAGGCTCAGCCCCACCTTGCCCAGCGCGGTCTCGAACGCCGCCTCGGACGGGTACTGCGCCGCGGTCCGCTGCACGGCGGCATCGACCGCCCCCTGCGTGACGGCCGCCCCGGCGGCGGTGCCCCGCTGGACGAAGGCGGTCTCCTGGATGAGGTTGGTCAGCTCCTGCTGCTTGGCGTTGAGGGCCACCACATTGGCGTTCGGCCCCTGGAGCAGGTTCGGGTACTGGTTCTGGGCGTGCTGGAGGCGCACATGGGCATTGACCTCGGCCTCGGTGATCTGCGTGCCACCCACCACGGCGGCCACCGGGGCGGCAAAGGTGCCAAAGCCACCCCCGCAGGCGGTGAGCACCACCGCGGCCGCCAGCGCAACGGGGAGGCCCCGCCAGTGAGACCTCATAGTCAGGCGAGGATAGCGCGCAGGGTCTCCAGCACCCACCCCGGGATGTTGCGGGCCGGGGCGGGCAGGATCACCGTGCCGGTGACCGGCTTGTACGCCGAGCCCGGCCATTTGCGCTCCAGGCGCACCTCCTGGGAGTCCAGCAGCGACGGCAGCGGCGAGGCCTTCAGCACCCCGTTGCGCACGCTGACGTCCAGGATGCCGACCGAGCCCATGTACGCCCGCAGCTCCGCCACCGCCAACAGGTTCTCGGTGGGCTCGGGCGGCGGGCCGTAGCGGTCGGTGAGCTCCTCGCGGAGGGCGGCGACCTCCTCGGCGGTGCGAACCTTCTCGATCTGGCGGTAGGCCTCGATGCGCAGCGACTCCCGCCCGATGTACTCCGGCGGGACGAAGGCGTCCACCGGCAGGTCGATCCGCACATCGACCGAGGGCGCCACCGGCGTGCCCGCCAGCTCCTGCACCGCCTCCTGCATCATCTTCACGTAGAGATCGAGGCCGACCGCGGCGATGTGGCCCGACTGCTCGGCGCCCACCAGGTTGCCCGCCCCCCGGATCTCCAGGTCCCGCAGGGCGATCTTGAAGCCGCTGCCCAGCTCGGTGAACTCCGAAAGCGTCTTCAGCCGCTCGTGCGCCTCCTCGGTCAGCACCGCCTCGTCCGGGAAGAACAGGTAGGCGTAGGCACGCTCCCGGGCCCGCCCGACCCGGCCCCGGAGCTGGTAGAGCTGGGCCAGCCCCAAGCGGTCGGCCCGCTCGACAATCAGCGTGTTCATCGCCGGGATGTCCAGGCCACTCTCGATGATGGTGGTGCACACCAGGACGTCGGTGTGCCCCTCCCAGACGTCCACCATGACCTTCTCCAGCTCGGCCTCGGTCATCTGGCCGTGGGCCACCGCCACCCGCGCCTGGGGCACCAGCGCCTGGATGCGCCGGGCGGCGCCCGGGATCGAGCGCACCCGGTTGTGCACGTAGAACACCTGGCCGTCCCGGGCCAGCTCCCGGCGGATGGCGGCGGTCACCATGCGTTGCTCGTAGGCCCCCACATAGGTGAGGACCGGGCGCCGGTCGGCGGGCGGGGTGTCGACGATCGACAGGTCCCGGATCCCGGTGAGCGCCATCTCCAGGGTGCGGGGGATCGGGGTGGCGGTGAGGGCCAGTGCGTCCACCTCGGCCCGCAGCCGCTTCAGCGCCTCTTTGTGCTTGACGCCGAAGCGCTGCTCCTCGTCGATGACCATCAGGCCGAGGTCGTGGAACTTGATATCGCGCTGCAGCAGCCGGTGGGTGCCGATCACCACGTCCACCTTCCCGGTGGCCAGGCCCTCCACCACCTCGGCCTCCTCCTTGGCGGTCAGGAAGCGGGAGAGCTGGGACACTTTGACCGGGAAGCCGGCGAAGCGGTCCCCGAAGGTCTGGGAGTGCTGCTGGGCGAGGATCGTCGTGGGCACCAGCACGGCCACCTGCATGCCGTCTTGCACGGCCTTGAACGCCGCCCGCACCGCGATCTCGGTCTTGCCGTAGCCCACGTCGCCGCAGATCAGCCGGTCCATCGGCACCGCTTTCTCCATATCGGCTTTGACCTCGTCGATGGCCCGGGCCTGGTCGGGCGTCTCCAGGTAGGGGAAGGCGTCCTCCAGCTCCCGCTGCCAGGGCGTGTCGGGGGCGAAGGCGTGCCCCACGGCGGCCTGGCGCTTGGCGTAGAGCACCACCAGCTCCTTGGCGATGTCCGCCACGGCCCGGCGCGCGCGGGACCGGGACTTCTCCCAGTCCCCGCTGCCCAGCCGGTTGAGCCGGGGGGCCTCGCCGCCGGCGTACTTGGTGATCACCTGGAGCGACTCCACGGGCACGTAGAGCCGGTCGTCGCCGGCGTACTCGATGAGCAGGTAGTCCCGGGAGATGCCGGCGATGGTCCGGGTCACCATCCCCAGGTAGCGCCCGACGCCGTTGGTCTCGTGCACGACGTAGTCGCCGGTGGCCAGCTGCAGCACGAGGGCGGAGGCCCGGGCGCCCGCCTCGGCCGGGGCCGACACCACCGGCCGCCGCTTGCCGAACACGTCCCCCTCGCCCACCAGGGCGAGGGCCGGCGTGCCGTCCAGCTTGAGGAGGAAGCCCCGGTCGATGGCCGCCGTGGTGATGGCGGCGTCGCCGACGGCCGGGGGGTGCAGGGGCAGCCCGATGCCGGCTTCGCCCAGCACCTCCCGCACCCGGTTGGCCGACCGGCCCCCGGCCACGGCCACCGTGGTGCCCGCCGCCCGGAGGGCCTGGAGCGAGGCCGCCAGCTTCTCGGGCGCGCCCAGGGACTCGTCCCACCCGGTGACGTCGAAGTCGATGCCTTCCTCGCCCCGCCGGAAGGGCCACAGGTCGATGACCGGGGCACCGGCATCGGCCTCGTCCCAGGGGAGAAACATTGTCGCCGCCTCGGCTGAGGCCCACTCGGCGGCCTGGGCCAGGAAGTCGCTCGCCCGGTCCCGGCACGATTTGGGGTCGCACACCACCACGGCGCCGCCGGTCGAGCCGGCCAGCAGCGCCGCCGGGGCGTGCAGCGGCCCCCCCACGATCGCCAGGTAGCCCTCCATCCCGGGGAAGGCGAGCCCGGCGGCGATGCGCTCCAGGTCGCCCGGCCGGGCGGGCTCCCGGGGGGACTCGTCGTCGTCGGCGTCCTCGACCGCGGGACCCGGCTGGGCGGTGCCGTGGTCGTGCCCGGTCCGGAGCAGCTGGCTGGCCCGCTCCATCGTCGCCGCGTTGAGCAGCAGCTCGCGCACGGGCAGGAGGTCGACGGGGCCGGCGTCGGCGTGGCTGCGCTGGCTGGCCAGCGAGAAGACCCGGAGCGAGGTGATCTCGTCGCCGAAGAAGTCGGCCCGCACCGGGTGCCCCCCGGGCGGGTAGACGTCGAGGATCCCGCCCCGGACCGAGAACTCGCCCGCCCGCTCCACCAGGTAGTTCCGCTCGTAGCCGAATGCCGCCAGGGCGCGCTCCACGGCTTCGAGGCCGACGCTGGCGCCCGCCTCCAGTCGGAGGGCGCCGGCGCCCGGTTCGCCGACCCGCTGCAGGTAGGCCCGTACCGAGGTCACGACGATGCTCGGCCGGTCCGCATCCGGTCCCCCGCCCCCCACCGCCCACAGGGTGCGCAGGCGCTGGCCCATCACCTCCAGCGTGGGCGACATCGCCTCGCCCGGCAGCACCTCCCAGGCAGGGAACAGGGCGACCTTGTGCGCTGGCAGGAAGGGGGCCAGCGCGGTCACGAAGGCCTCGGCGTCCCGGCTGCGGGGCAGCACCACCAGCAGGGGCGAGACCCGCCCGGCCAGCCCGGCCACGGTGAAGGCGCGCGCGACGTCGGGGAGCCCGGCCTCGCCCTCGTCGACAACGGCATCGAGAAGGGTGCTGCGGTCCCACAGGGCGAGAAGCTGCGACAGCTCGGCGGACACTCTTGGAAGCGGCTCCGGATCCCTAGGCGGTGCCCGAAACGGGCTGCGGTGTGAGGTTGGCCCTCGGGCCTCGGGAGCCCGGGCTCCTCACTGTACCCGGCACCCGCCCGGCCGGGCTCGGGGTCTCACAGGAATATGCAGAAGTTGACAGGGTGCGCACGAGAAGGGCCTGAACCGGGCGTGCATCACCTGCCCCACATCCGTCGGGGCACTGTCGATTTGCATCCCGATCCGGCCCTGGCGTAGCCTGTCGCGCCGGAATCGAGACGTTGCCACGTTTGCAGTCCGAGGACCGTTTTTCAGGCCCTGGGGCGCCACCTTTTGGAGGGCTTCTGTTGCACGGCACCCCCCGGCCCAGTAAACCCGATACCCGCCGGAAACATCGCCAAACATCTCACCGCACAAGGACCACATCCCTCTGGGTAATCCGGCCCCGTGCCCGCCGCCGGGTGCCCCGGGGCCGCCCCTTGCTGTTCCGCTCCTGGTCCCCGACCGGCCGGATCGGGGCGGTCGCCCTGGTGGTGTCCCTGATGCTGACCACCGCCGGCATCGAGGCGGGGCTGCAGAGCCTGGCCGCGGTCCCTACCCCGGTGGTGAACGGGGCGGTCATCGAATCGGACACCTTCAGCGGGCGCACCACCGCCGGAGGGTGGGGCACCGCCTCGAACGGGGACCCCTGGACCGTGCAGACCGGTAGCGCCAGCGTGCTCTCCGTATCCGGCGGCGAAGGCCATGTGAACGGATCGCTCGCCATGGCGATGCTGGTGGCAACTCTGGGGACCAAGACCGCCACCAACAGCGAGGTGCTGGCCCGCTACACCTCGGGGCACTACGCCAACGACGACGGCCATGTGCTCCTGGCGTTCTCCGACGCATCGACGTTCTACGTTGCCGGCCTGGACTCGCCCAACGCTTCACCGGTGGTCAACATCTGGCGGACTTCCCGAGGCACCGAGACCCAGGTGGCCAGCGTGCCCTTCCCGGCTGCCACCGGGACGTCCTACTGGGAGCGCGCCCGGGTGACCAACACCGGGGCCAGCGCGCAGATCTCGGTCCGGGTCTGGGCCGACGGCACCGTCGAGCCCACCGGCTGGACCCTGCAGTGGACGGACTCCTCGCCGCTGCCAGCAGGCCGGGTGGGCGTCGAGGCGTGGGACGACGGCCTCGGCTGGACCATGGACAACTTCGCCGCGGGGAACCTCGACGCCGCCCCCACGCCGAGCCCCTCGCCGTCCCCGTCCCCGAGCCCGTCGCCGTCCCCCAGCCCGTCGCCGTCCCCGAGCCCGTCGCCGTCCCCCAGCCCGTCGCCGTCCCCCAGCCCGTCGCCGTCCGGCAACGTGGCGGGTGGCACGCTCATCGAGCAGGACACCTTCGCCGGGCGCACCACCACCGGGGGCTGGGGGACCGCCTCCAATGGCGATCCCTGGAGCGTCCAGGCGGGCAGTGCCTCCGTCCTCTCGGTCTCCGGCGGCCTCGGCATCGTCAAGGGTTCCGGCTCCATGGCCCTCCTGCGGGCCACGCTCGGCTCGCAGATTGCCGGCGACACCGAGGTGCTCAGCCAGTACACCTCCAAGGACTACGCCAATGACGCCGGCCACGTGATGCTGCGCTTCTCGAATACCTCGTCGTTCTACGTCGCCGGCCTCGACTCCCCCAACGGCTCCCCGGTCGTCAATGTGTTCAAGGCCTCGGGTGGGGGGGAGAGCCAGGTGGCCAGCGTGCCGTACCCGGCCACCAACGGGACGTCGTACTGGGAGCGGGCCCGGGTGCAGAACTCCGGGGCCAACGCGGTGGTCTCGGTGCGGGTATGGCCGGTGGGCGCCACCGAGCCCTCAGCCTGGACCCTGACCTGGACCGACTCCTCGCCGCTGCCCGCCGGCCGGGTCGGGATCGAGGCCTGGGACAGCGGTCTGGGCTGGACCATGGACAACTTCTCGGCCGGCAGCCTGTCGGGGCCGGGCCCCAGCCCGAGCCCCAGCCCTTCGCCGAGCCCCAGCCCCTCGCCGAGCCCGAGCCCCTCCCCGTCGCCCACGCCAAAGGCTTCCCCGTCGCCCAACCCGTCGCCCACAGCGCCGCCCTCGGCTCCCGCGGTCACCGGGCTGAGCCCGAACTCGGGGAGTACCGCCGGCGGCACCTCGGTGGCGATCACCGGCACCAACCTCTCCGGGGCCACGACGGTCACCTTCGGCGGCGCTTCGGTCGGCTTCACCGTCGACTCCTCGACGAGGATCACCGCCACCTCCCCCGCCGCCTCGGCCGGGACGGTGGACGTCCGGGTTACGGGCGGCGGCGGGCAGAGCGCCGTCACCGCCGCCGACCGGTTCACGTTCGTGACCCCCACGGGGCCGCCGGCGGTGACCTCGGTGAGCCCGCCCTCCGGCGCCTCGGCGGGCAGCACCTCGGTGGTCATCACCGGCACCAACTTCACCGGCGCCAGCTCGGTCCAGTTCGGCGGGGTCGCGGCCAGCTACACGGTCAACTCGGCCACGCAGATCACGGCCACCGCCCCCGCCGGCTCGGGCACCGTGGACGTGATGGTGACCACGCCCGGCGGCGGCACCAGCGCCCGGGTGGTGGGCGACGAGTACAGCTACACCTTCGCCCGGAACGGCTACTCGGTGTCGCTCGTGGCGTCCACCGTCTCCCCGGCGCTGGGTGGCATCGTCAGCCTCAACGCCACCGCCAACCAGGACATCACCACCTCCGGGTTCGGGATCTCGATCTTCGATGCCAGCACCGGCGTCGAGCTCACCCACGTCGTGGTGGGCTCCACCGCCGTGGCGCTGGTCAGCCAGGCCTCGGCCCTCACCCAGCGCTACGTGGCCGAGGTCTCCAATGCCGGGGGCACCAACGCCCAGGCGGCGTCTGCACCGGTGATCGTCACCTGGTCGGGCGGGGCACCGCCGCCCCCACCCGCGGTGACCGGCGTCTCGCCCGGCTCCGGGCCGGCAGGTACCGCGGTGACCATCAGCGGGACGAACTTCACCGGCGCTACGGCCGTGGCCTTCGGCAGCGTGTCCGCCGCCTTCACCGTCACCTCGCCCACCCAGATCTCGGCCACCTCCCCGGCGGGGAGCGGGACCGTGGACGTCCGGGTGACCACCCCCGCCGGCACCAGCCCCTCGGGTGCCCTCGACGTCTACGCCTACACCACAAGCGGTGGCGGCGGGTCGCCCTCCGGCCTGGCCATGCCCACGGGCGACATCCCGGGCTGGCACATGGTGTTCTCGGACGACTTCACCGGCAGCTCGCTGAACAGCAACGCCTGGGGGACGTACTCGGGCCAGCCCGGCGGCGACTCGGGTGCCTGGTGGGACCCCTCCCACGTGGTGGTGAAGAACGGGATGCTCGTGCTGGAGAACTTCGTCGACCCGTCCCATGACGGCGGCAAGTCGGGCATCTACGTCTCCGGTGGCGTCTCCAGCGCCCCGGCCCTGCAGCAGCTGTACGGCAAGTACCTCATGCGTTTCCGGGCGGACGGGGGCCTCGGCATCGCCCAGATCGGGCTCCTGTGGCCGGCCAACAACTCATGGCCCCCGGAGATCGACTTCGACGAGGACGCCGGCGAGGACGGCTTGGCCCGGGCGCACTCGACGGCCACCTACCACTGCGGCTCGAACGGCAACGACTCCTGCCAGGTTGCCCACACCCTCAGCAATGTCGACCTCACCCAGTGGCACACCATAGGCGTGGAGTGGACCTCCTCCGGGCTCGTTTACACCTTCGACGGCCAGAACTGGGCGACGGTCCCCGCCAGTACGCAGCGGCCGCCCTCCATCCCCATGGAGTTCGACATCCAGACCCAGGCGGGCGACTGCAGCCAGTTCCTGCCGTGCCCGACCTCGGCCAAGACGCCGCCGGAAGTCGACATGGACGTCGACTGGGTGGTCGCCTACGCCCCCGGCCCGTAGCGCCGCTTCGGCAGCATCCACAACCAGGGATTTCGCCGAGATCGACTCAGGCATCGGAGGCCGGGGGGGCGAGACCGTCGGGGCCAAGCTCCGGGACCACGCCCGGGCCGGAGCGCCGCCCCGGTACGAAGCCACCGGCGGCCCAGCCGCCCCGCCTCCCCCAGCCGCCCCGCCGCCTTGTTGGCGGAGTGGTACATCTCCTGGCTGTACCACTCCACCAGGTATGGGCCGCTGCCTCAGCTGCTCCGGGTGTTGTAGCGGTTCATCGCCGCATCCAGGCCGTCGGTGATGATCGCCCGGGCGGCGTCGCCGGCTTCGCCCTCAGCCACCGCCAGGGCCTCGGCGGCAGCCTTGGGCAGCCGGTCGAGCACCCAGTCGATCGTCGCTTCCACCCGGGCCGGCTTCCCGACACCGATGCGCACCCGGTAGAAGTCCTTGGTCCCCAGCATCCCGGCGATCGAGTCCAGCCCGTGGTGGCCCGCCGTGCCGCCGCCCCGCTTCAGGCGGAGCTGGGCGAAGGGGAGGTCGAGCTCGTCGTGCAGCACGATGAGCTGGCCCGGGTCGATTTTGTAGAAGCGGGCGAGCGGCTGCACCGCCTGGCCGCTCTCGTTCATGTAGGTCGTCGGCCGGGCGAGTTTCACCGGCACGCCGTCAACGCGGGTCTCGGCCAGCAGCGCCCGGAACTTCGAGCGCCCGAGGGTGGTGTGCAGTGCGGCGGCCAGGCGCTCCAGGGCTCGCGCACCGGCGTTGTGGCGGGTGTGCTCGTAGCTGCGCCCGGGGTTGCCGAGCCCCACGATGAGCCAGGGGGTATCCATGGTCGGCGGCGACCGGGCGACGCCGGGGGAGCGCTACTCGGCTACGGGTTCGCCGGTCTCCACCTCGGCGGCCTCGGCGGCCTTGATGGCGTGCGGCTCGATGACGGAGAGGACGATGGCCTCCGGGTCGTCGTGCAGGTCCACGCCCCGGGGCGCCACGATGTCGGACACCCGCAGGTGGTCCCCGATCTGCAGCGCGGAGATGTCGGCCTCGATGGAGGTGGGGATGTCGCCGGGCAGCGCCCCCACCTTCAGCGCCCAGATGTGGTGCTCGATGACGCCGCCCTCCCGGATGCCCTGGCTCTCGCCTACGACCGTGACCGGCACCTCGGCGTGGGTCTTGACATCCCGGTCGGTGTTGACGAAGTCGACGTGCACGAAGTGGCCGCGGACCGGGTGCTTGACCACCTCTCGGACCATGGTGAGGTAGCTCTCGCCGCCCTCGACCTCGAGGTTGACCAGCACGTTGGCCCCGGCGGTGGTGTGCATCACCTGGCCGAGCTGCTTGGCATCGACCGCCAGCGAGACCGGCTCCATGCCCCGGCCGTACAGCACGGCGGGGACGCGGCCGCCCAGCCGGGTCTGGCGGGCAGGGCCCTTACCGGATCCGGAGCGCGTACGAGCACGAAGGGTGACTTCCATGAGCCCCGAGAGTATGCCAGAAAGCGCCGAGGGCCGCCGCTAGGGCGTCTTCGGTTCGTCGGCAGTCCCCGGGCGCCGGCGCTGGCGGCCCCGCTTGCGGTTCTCGGGCGGGATTGCCTCCTGGTTCTCGCCCTGGAAGATCTCTGACACCGACTCGTCCTGGAACACGGCCCGGATCGTGTCGGCCACGATCGAAGCGATCGACACCACCTTCACCTTGGACGGTGGGGGATCGGGCAGGGGCATGGAGTTGGTGACGATCACCTGGGACAGCGGGGACTCCTGCAGCCGCTGGATGGCCGGCCCGGAGAACACCGCGTGCGTGGCGGCGGCCATCACCTCGCTGGCGCCGTGGGTGATCAGGTGGTTCACCGCCGCCACCAGGGTCCCGCCGGTGTCGATCATGTCGTCCACCACCAGGCAGCGCTTGCCGGCGATGTCGCCCACCACGTCGAGCACCTCGGCGGACGCCGCCCCCTTGCCCTCGATCATCCGGCGCTTGCGCATCAGGGCCAGGGGGGCGTCCAGGTGGAGCGAGTACTTCTCCGCCACCCGCACCCGGCCTGCATCCGGCGCTACCACCACCAGGTTCTCCCGGTGGTGCAGATCCACGTAGTCGGCCAAGATGGGCAGGGCGGTCAGGTGGTCCACTGGGATATCGAAGAACCCCTGGATCTGCCCGGAGTGCAGGTCGATGGTGAGCACCCGGTCCGCCCCCGCCACCTGCAGCAGGTCGGCCACCAGCCGGGCCGAGATCGGCTCCCGGGCGAGCGACTTGCGGTCCTGGCGGGCGTAGCCGAAGAAGGGGATGACGGCGTTGATGCGGTGGGCGCTCGCCCGCTTCAGGGCGTCGATCATGACCAGCTGCTCCATGATCATCTCGTTGACCGGGTGGCAGTGGGTCTGGATGACGAAGGCGTCGGTGCCCCGGGCGGACTCCTGGAAGCGCACGTAGATCTCGCCGGAGGCGAACCGGTTGATGGCCACCTCGCCCAGGGCCATGCCCAGGTGGTTGGCGATCTCGCGGGCCAGGGGAAGGTTCGACGTCCCCGAATACAGCGTCGCCCGCTTTTTAATGCCGATTTCCATGCGGATCCCCCAGTCCCGGCGCCACTTTACCCGGCCCTCGGCCTGCGCTTCCTCACCGGCCGTGCCGGCGCCCCGACCACGACGGTGTCGGCCTCGACGTCCCGGGTCACCACGCTGCCCGCCCCGGTCATGGCCCGGTCGCCGACGGTCACCGGGGCTACCAGCATGGTGTCGGAGCCGATCAGCACCCCGTCGCCGATCACCGTCCGGGACTTCACGCCCGCCTCGCCGTCGTAGTTGCAGGTGATGGTCCCCGCCCCCACGTTGACGCCGGAGCCGATCTCGGTGTCGCCGATGTAGGACAGGTGGGGAACCTTCGACCCGGGCCCCACGGTCGAGCCCTTCACCTCGACGAACGACCCGGCCTTTGCCTTCTCGGCGAGGCGGGTGGCGGGGCGAAGCGAGCTGAACGGCCCCACCTGCGCCCCGGGGCCGATCACCGCCGAGCGCACCACGGCGAAGCTCACCTCGGCTCCGTCCTCCACCGTGGTGTCGATAAGCCGGGCCGACGGGCCGATCACGCACCCCTCCCCGACGACGGTGGCGCCCTCCAGGAAGGTCAGCGGCTTCAGGACGGTGTCGGGGCCCACCGTGACCAGGGCATCGACGTAGGTCACCGCCGGGTCCTCGACCGTCACCCCCGCGCCCATGAGGGCGTCGATCTTGCGCTCCCGCAGGTGCCGGGTGGCCTCCGCCAGCTGGCGGCGGTCGTTGACCCCCAGCACCTCGGACGGATCCGGCGCCCGGAAGGTGGCCACCCGGCCGCCGGCTTTGGCCAGCAGGGGGACGGCGTCGGGCAGGTAGTACTCGCCCTGGGCGTTGTCGGCGGTGACCTGGGCGAGGGCCTCGAACAGCGGCGCCCGCTCGAAGCACCAGAAGCACATCGAGACCTCGGTGATCTCCTTCTCCGCCGGGGAGGCGTCGGCCTCCTCGACGATGCGCAGCGCCCCGCCCGCCTCGTGCACGATGCGCCCGTAGCCGGTGGGATCGTCCAGCACGGCGGTGAGCGCGGTCACCGCCGCCCCCGCCCGCTCGTGCTCGGCGAGCTGGGCGGCCAGGGTCTCGCTCGTGATGAGCGGCGAATCGCCCGAGACGACGAGGACGGGGCCGTCGAAGCCCTCCAGGGCCTCCCGGCACACGTTGACGGCATCGCCGGTCCCCCGGGGTACGGGCTGCTCGACGAAGACGGCGCCGGGCTGGCGGGCCTGCACCGCGGCCATGACCGCTTCCTTGCCGTGGCCCACCACGACGATGAGGCGCTCGAGGCCGGGCAGCCCGGCGACCGCCCGCAGCACGTGGCCCACCAGCGGCTCGCCGGCGGCGGGGTGGAGCACCTTGGGCGTAGCGGCCGAGCGGAAGCGCTTGCCCAGCCCGGCGGCGAGCACGATGGCGGCGAGGCGGTTGTCCGGCACAGGCCAAGGATACGGGAGAGCGGGGTGGGTTGGGTTCCATGGAGCAGCGAGCTCCGGAGCCGCGATTCGAACGCGGATAGCGGGCTCCAAAGGCCCGAGTCCTGCCTGTTGGACGACTCCGGATAGAGCCGGCCCGATCATGCTACCCGCCGCACCCGCCGGCCCCGGTTACGCCCGGCGGGCGATCACCTCGGCTCCCAGCGGCGTACTGGCCACCACCTCCACCCGGTCGAAGGCGGGCTCCGCCCGGGCGGCGACCTCCTCGGCGTGCGCCTCGTCCCGGCACAGGCCCGCCAGGGTGGGCCCGCTGCCGCTCACCACCACCCGCAGGGCGCCAGCCGACCGGAGCCCCTCCGCCGGCCCCCGCAACCGGGGGGCCAGGTCGAACGCCGCCGCCTGCAGATCGTTGCGCAGCAACGGAGCCAAGGCCTTCGGGTGCCCGGCAGCGAGGGCCTCCACCAGCTTGTTCGGCCGGACTAGGCCCCCGGCGCCAACAGCGCCCCCCGCCCCATCCGCCGCGCCCACAGCGTCCTCCCCGACGCCGGGCTCCCCGGAGCTGGCGCCGCCCTCGACGGCCAGCTCGTCGAAGCGACGGTACACGTCCGGCGTCGCCAGGGGGAATGCCGAGATCCCCAGCACCCACCAGATCCGGTGCCGGCAGGGGAGCGGGCTGAGCCGCTCGCCCCGGCCCGTGCCCAGGGCCGAGCCGCCCCGCAGGCAGAACGCCACGTCGGAGCCGATCCGGCGGCACAGGGCCTCCAGCTGCCCCCGGGGGGTGCGGGACCCGTTGACCGCGTCGGCGCCCAGCAGGGCGGCGGCGGCGTCGGCGCTCCCCCCGGCCAGGCCGGCGGCCAGCGGGATCTGCTTCACGACACTCGCCGACAACGTCGGGCCGCGCAGCTCGGAGCGGTACAGGGCCAGTGCCGCGGCCACCAGGTCCGGAGCCTCGGGCAGCGGTCCCCGGAATGCCGGTCCGGCGGCGAAGGTCACAGACGGCTCCTCCGCCCGGGTGAGGGTCATGGTGTCCTCCAGGTCGAGGGACTGCAGCACGGTCACCACCTCGTGGTAGCCGTCCGGCCGCCGGGGTCCGACCGCCAGGAACAGGTTCAGCTTGGCCCGCGCCACCACCTCCACGCTCTGGGCGGGGGGATGCTCGACATCCAGGTCGGGAGCGACCCTCACGGTGCGACCCTCACGGCGCGGCCCTCACGGTGCGCCCCTCACGCCAGCGCCTGCGCCAGCGCCACGAAGGCCTCCAGGCTGAGCGTTTCGGCCCGGGCTCCGGGGTCGATCCCGGCCGCCACCAGCGCGGCCTCCACCGGCGGGACCGGCACCCCGAGCCCGGCGGACAACGCATTGCGCAGCATCTTTCGCCGCTGCCCGAATGCGGCGTGCACCACCCGCATCAGCTGCTCCGCGGGCACGCCAACGGGGCCGTGACGCACCAGGCGCACCAGGACCGAGTCCACGTCGGGCGCGGGCCAGAACACCGAGGCGGGCACCCGTCCGACGACGCTCCCCGACGCGTGGGCGGCCACCAGCACGCTCAGGGCGCCATAGGTTTTCGAGCCGGGCGCCGCCACGAGCCGCTGGCCCACCTCCCGCTGCACCATCACCAGGAGGTCCACCACCTCGGGCACCTCCTCCAGGAACCGGGTGATGAGCGGCGTGGCGATGTTGTAGGGCAGGTTGGCCACCAGCCGGTGCGGCCGTCCGGCAAGGAGGGGGGCGTAGTCCAGCGCCAGAGCGTCGCCCTCGACGATGGTGACGGTGGGCACCCCGCCCACCACCTCCCGGAGGGCAGCGATCACCCGCCGGTCGATCTCGACCGCCACCACCCGCTCGGCCTCGGCCGCCAGGGCCACGGTCAGCGACCCGGCTCCCGCCCCGACCTCCAGGACCGCATCGCCCGGCTCGAGTGCCGCCAGGCGCACGATGCGCCGGATGGTGTTCGGATCGATCACAAAGTTCTGGCCCCGCGCCTGCGACGGCTTGAAGCCGTGGCGCCGGGCAAGATCCCGGATCTGGGTGGCGGTGAGCGCGGCGCTGAGCGAGCCGGTGTCCATGCCCGCCAGCGTAGTTCCCGGGGCTACCTCACCACTGCAGCTTCACGCTGATGACCCCCGAGCCCAGGGACGACAGGTGCGAGAAGGCGGTCGGGGACAGGTCGATCACCCGGCCCCCGCCGGTGGACGGCCCCCGGTCGCGGATCACGACGTTGATCGTCCGGCCGTTCGACACGTCGGTCACCTTGACCACCGTGCCGAAGGGCAGCGTCGGGCTGGCGGCGGAGAGGCCCGCGGTGGCGTACCAGCTCCCGGCTCCGGACTGCGACCCGCCGTGCGACACGAAGGTGGGCTGGCCCGACCCGACGAGCGTCACCGCATCCCGCTCCGGCACGATGATCTTGGTGGCCGACAAAACGTCGGACATCAGCCGCCCGTCCTGGTAGGTCTTGGTGTAGTCCTTCTCCGTGGTCCCGTTGACCCCGGTCGAGGCGGTCGCCGTCAGGCCCATCTCCACCGTGTTCGAGGACTTGGTCACCTTCTTGTAGTGGATGGACACCACCGTCGACGTCACCGTCTGGGTCACCCGGTACACCCGGATGGTCGTGCCGCCGGTCAGCGGGGTGGCGGGCGCCGGGCTCACCTTGTCCAGGCTGCTCAGGTGGATGGCGGACCCCTGCAGCATCTGGCCGACGGTGCCCGCCGTGGTCGTGACCAGGTTGGTCTGCCCGTCGTGTACGACCCATACCGTGACCGTCACCACCGGGGCCGGTGCCACCGGTGCGGCGGCGGGCGCCGCGGTCGTGGTGGTGGCCGGGCTGCCCGGGTCGGCAGGTGAGGCAGCGGCCTGGATTGCCGCCTGGCCAGCAGGCCCTCCCCCGGCGGCTGGGCCCGGTGCCGGGGCGCGCGCGGCTGCACCGACCGTGCCCTCTTCCCCGGTAAGGGCCATGGACGCCACGCTCGACGCCCCCCGAGTACGCGTGGCGTTCCTGTCGGCGAGGGTCGCCCTGCCGTCAGCGTGCAGGTACCCGGCGGTACCGGCGGCGACGAGCAGGGTGAGCAGTAGCCGTACAGCTCCCCGCACGCCGGCACCGTACCAATGGCCACATTGGGAAATCAACCCAGCCAAAGGGCGGCAAGAGGCCGAAGGCTGCGACGGTGAGGAGGGTGCGAAGGTCTAGTTGCCGAGCAGATCGGAAGGCAGGCCAAAGGCGGCGATGGTGTTGGCCATCGAAGCCTGGGCCACCTGCTCCGGCGGCACACCGACCGCCGCCGCGACCGCCTCGCCCACCGCCACCACCCACGCCGGCTCGTTCGGTTTGCCGCGGTGCGGCACGGGCGCCAGGTACGGGGAATCGGTTTCCACCAGCACCCGGTCGAGCGGGACCACCGCTGCCGCCTCCCGCAGCAAGCCGGCATTCTTGTACGACACGTTACCGGCGAACGAGATGTAGCCCCCCAGCGCCAGCCCCCGCTCGGCGTCCGCCGGGCCCCCGGAGAAGCAGTGGAAGATCAGGCGCTCAGGCGGCCCGACCTCCTCCAGCGTGGCAAACAACTCGTCGTGTGCGTCCCGCATGTGGATGACCACCGCGGCGCCCAGATCCCTCGCCAGCGCCAGCTGGCGGCGGAAGGCATCCCGCTGGGCATCCCGGGGCGAGAGGTCCCGGAAGAAGTCGAGGCCGATCTCGCCGATGGCCACCACCCGGGGCTGCGCCGCCAGCCCGGCAAGGGCGGCCAGGGTGTCCCCGTCCAGGGTGGTGGCGTCGTGCGGGTGCACGCCGACGGCCGCCCACACTGCCGGGTTCGCCGCCGCGATTGCTGCTGCCTCCCGGCTGGACGCCAGGTCGGTGCCGATGGTCACCATCGCCACCACGCCGGCCTCGCCGGCCCGCGCCACGGTTGCCGCCACCGGCCCCTCGATCGAGTCGAGGTGGCAGTGGGCGTCGATCCACGCCGTCCCCACCGGCGCACCGCCTCCAGCCACCTCAGGGCTCCGCCGGCGTCTCGGCCTCGACCGTGGCCTCGACCCGTGGGAAGATCCCCGCCCCCCGGTGGACGGTCGTTCCCGGGGCCAGATCGGCCCACAGCAGCGCTTCGGCCAGCGGGCGTTCCTCCGGGCCGAGGCCGAGCTGCTCGCGGATCCGCCGGCAGGCCGCCGGCATGGCGGCGGCGAACAGCACCGAGCACCACCGGATCGACTCGCACACCGAGTACAGCACCGTGGCGAGCCGTTCCCGCTGCTCGGGCTCCTTGGCCAGCTTCCAGGGGGCTTCGGCGTTGATGAAGAGGTTGGTCGCCCGCACCAGACCCATGGCCGACTCCAGGGCCCCGCCGAGGTCCAGCGCATCGACCCCGGCTGCCATCCCGTCGGCGGCGGTCTGGGCCGCGGCGGCGAGGTCGGCGTCGGCATCCCGCGCCGGCCCCGGGGAGGGGACGGCACCGTCGAAGTAGTTGGTCACCATCGCCAGCGCCCGGCTCACGAGGTTGCCGAGGTCGTTGGCCAGGTCGGCGTTGTAGCGCGCCACCATTGCTTCCCACGAGAACGCCCCGTCCTGGCCGAAGGTCCCCTCCCGCAGGAAGTGGTAGCGGTACCCGTCGGCGCCGAAGGTGTCGATGAGGGTGTGGGGCGAGATCCCGGTCAGGTTGGTCTTCGACATCTTCTTGCCCCCGACCGTCAGGTAGCCGTGGGCGAAGACGTGGCGGGGCAGCGGGAGGCCCGCCGCCATCAGCAGAGCGGGCCAGATCACCGCGTGGTGGCGCAGGATGTCCTTGCCGATGAAGTGGTAGTCGGCCGGCCAGCACGCCTCGAACCTGGCTTCGTCCGAGCCGTAGCCCACTGCGGTGATGTAGTTCTGCAGCGCGTCCACCCACACGTACATGACGTGCGCCGGGTCCCACGGGATGGGGATGCCCCACGAGAACGACGTCCGGCTCATCGACAGGTCCTGCAGCCCGCCCCGCACCAGCGACACGACCTCGTTGCGCCGGCTCTCGAGGGCGACAAAATCGGGCTGCGCCTCGTAGAGCGCCAGCAGCCGGTCGGCGTAGGCCGACAGCCGGAAGAAGTAGTTCTCCTCCTTCAGCATCTCGACCGGGCGCTCGTGGATCGGGCAGCACCCATCGACGATTTCCGACGGCTGGTAATAGGTTTCGCACGCGACGCAGTACGGGCCCTCATAGGTGCCGAGGTACACGTCCCCCTGGTCGTAGAGCTGCTGGGCCAGGCGCTGCACCGGCTCGATGTGGCGCGCCTCGGTGGTGCGGATGAAGTCGTCGTAGGAGATCTCCAGGCGGCTCCAGACCTCTCGCCAGCGGGGCACGACCTGGTCGGCCCAGGCCTGCGGCTCGATCCCCCTGGCCGCCGCAGCCTGGGCCACCTTCTCGCCGTGCTCGTCCGTGCCGGTCAGGAAGTGGACTCGCTCGCCCCGCATGCGGTGCGTCCGCGCGATGAAGTCGGCAGCCACGGTGGTGTAGGCGTGCCCGATATGGGGAACATCATTGACGTAGTAGATCGGGGTTGTGAGGTAGAACGTGTTCTTAGGCATGGGCGCGGTCCTCGTTCCTCCCGCCGGAGCCGGGGCGCCTTCCAAGGGCCTGAAGAGGGCTCTAGGAAGGTCCAAAGGCGGGGATCAGCGATATTATCGGTCAATCCAGATGGGCGGCGGGGCAGGATGAGAAGTACAGGGATGGCTCGCAAAGTCGACGAGCTCGGCCGGGTGGTACTCCCCTCCGAGATCCGGAAGTCCTTCGGGATCCGGGAGGGCGACTACCTCGATATCTCGGTGGACAGCGACCGGATCATCCTGGCCAAGCGCCAGACCACCTGCGTGTTCTGCCACTCCTCCGAGGACCTCAAGGAGTTCCGGGACCGGATGGTGTGCGCCTCCTGCATCGGCGAGCTCTCAGGCAGCTCCGACGACGGGGCGGCCTCCTGGGACCTGTTCGCCGAGCCCGACGCCTGACCGAAGCAGACCCACCGGCGCAGCCCCGGAGTTCTGGGGAAATTTTTCCGTCAAAAACACGGCAAAGAGTCCCCAGAACCTCGCCGGCCGTTTAGTCCCCGACGCTAGCCCCCGGCTCACCCCTCCTCCAGCAGGCCCTCGTACACCGCCCGCCGGGGCACGCCGTGCTGCGCCGCCGCCTGCGCCGCCGCCCCGGACTTCGGCGACCCCGCCGCCACCAGCTCCCGGGCGAGGGCCACCGCCTCCTCCAGCGCCCCGGGGGCCTGCGGCGCACCCTCCACCACCAGCGCCACCTCGCCCCGGAGCTCCTCGCCCGCGACCCCGGCGGCCAGTTCGGGCAGCGGTGCCCGCCGGACCTCCTCGTGCAGCTTGGTGAGTTCCCGGGCCAGCGCAGCCCGCCGGGGGCCGAGGACGTCCGCCATTGCCGCCAGCGTGCCCGCCACCCGGCTCGGGGCCTCGAAGAAGACCAGGGTCCGGTCGTCGGCGGCCAGCGCCTCCAGGCGCCGCCGACGCTCCCCGGGCTTGCGGGGGAGGAAGCCCTCGAAGGCGAAGCGGGCGGTGGGGAGCCCGGAGGCGACCAGGGCCGCCAGCACGGCCGAGGGGCCGGGCACCACCTCGACCGCGATGCCCGCCGCCAGGGCCCCGGTGATCAGGTGGTAGCCCGGGTCGGAGACCGCCGGAGTGCCGGCGTCGGTCACCAGGGCCACGTGCTCGCCCCGCTCCAGCCGGCCCAGCAGCTCCTTGGTGCGGGCCGGCTCATTGGCGTCGTGGTAGGAGACCATGCGGGCGTGCAGCCCGTGGGCGGACAGCAGTTTCGCCGTCCGCCGGGTGTCCTCGGCGGCCACGACGTCCGCCTCGCCCAGCACCCGCAGCAGCCGGAGGGACACGTCCTCCAGGTTGCCGATCGGCGTGGCGCACACCGACAGCCGCCCGGTCCCCACCGCCGCTACGAGACCCGCTGCAGCGTGGTGCCCGCCACGATGCCCAGGCGGGCGGCCTCGCCCTCGGCCAGCTCCAGGATCCACTTCGCCTTGAGCACCAGGGGCCCGATGCGCCCGGGCGCCATGGTGGCCACCCGGATGACCAGGTTCCTGGCCGACAGGTACACGACGTCGATCGTGAAGTGCATGCCCACGGTATGGACTTCCTTCGCCCGCAGCAGCATCCCGGTGGCGGGCGGCAGCCCGCGCTGGCCGAGGAGGCCCTGGAGGCTGGAGAGCCCCCTTGCCTCGATGAGGCGGATGACCACGGTGTCGGGTCGCTCGGGATCGATGAGAGGCATGGGAGGCTGTCTATACTGCCCGAGGGCGGTCATGCACGCAGGTGTGCATGCCTTCGTGGGTGAGGGGGAGTCCGTCGGCCGAGGAGTCTGAGGCACCAGAGGCGCCCCCCGGGGAGCCCACCGGCTCCGCCCCCCCGGCCCCGTGGGACGTCGCCTTCGACGAACTGCCTGACGCCGCCCCGAGCCTGGCTCCCCCGCGGGCCGCCCCGTGGCGCCGCGCCCCGGCCTGGGCACGCATCGACTGGTTGCTGCTCGGTGTCATCACGGTCCTGGGCGGGGTGCTGCGCTTCGTCCGGCTGTCCTTCCCGCACGCCATCGTCTTCGACGAGACCTACTACGCCAAGGACGCCTGCCTGTACCTGAACCGGGGGATGGCGTTCTGCAAGACCGCCCAGGCCACCGAGCAGTCCTACGTCCACCCGCCGCTCGGCAAGTGGATGATCGCCATCGGCGAGCGGCTGTTCGGCTACAACTCCTTCGGTTGGCGCTTCATGCCGGCGGTGTGCGGCACCGCCATGGTCGTCATCGTGTTCTGCATCGGCCGCAAGCTCTTCGGCCGCTGGGGGGCCGCCCTGGCCGGCCTGCTGGTGGCCACCGACTTCCTGCTGATCGCCCAGAGCCGCATCGCCACCCTGGACATCTTCGTGGCGTTCTGGGTGGCGCTCGGCTTCCTGTTCGTCGTGCGGGAGCGGGAGCGCATCCTCACGCTGAAGGAGCGGGGCGAGGGGCGCCTCGACCTGCGCTGGCGGGTGGCGGCCGGGCTGTGCTTCGGGGCGGCCGCGGCGTGCAAGTGGTCGGGCGTCTACAGCCTCGCTGGCGCCGGCCTGATGATGCTGGTCTGGAGCGTGGCCTCGTCCCTGCGCATCCGCCACCGAAACCTGGCCGACGGGGTCCCGCCCAGGGCGCCCGGGCCGGTGGCCGAGCTCCACGCCACCGTCCTCGGGGTCGCCATCCCGGCGGTGGCCGCCTACCTGGCGAGCTACCTCGTCTGGTTCAAGGACCACCAGTGGTCGCCGTCGGCCTTCTACCGGTTGACCAACAGCATGTGGCAGTTCAACGTCACCCTCCACGCCAAGCACCCCTATGCCTCCAAGATGTGGACGTGGCCGCTCGTCATCCGGCCGGTGGCGTACTACTTCCAGCAGGTGACCGTCCATGGGGTCCTGAAGAACGAGCACATCCTGGCCTTCGGCAACCCCGCCACCTGGTGGGCGTCGATCGCCGTCTTCGTCTACCTGGTCATCCGGGCGGTGCGGCGGAAGTACGGGGCGGAGCGCCTGATCCTGAACGGGTGGCTGTTCGCCTACGTGCCCTGGATCGCCGCTTCCCGCACGTCGTTCTTCTTCTACATGACGCCGGTGGTGCCGTTCATGATGCTGGGGCTCACGGATGCGCTCCTGGACTTCGCCCGCTGGGCCCGCCGGGCGGCGCCGGCGCACGCCGAGGAGCCCCACCACCGGGCACTGGCGGCCCGACTCCTCGACCGCTGGGGAGCGGGCGTGGTCACCCTCTACGTGGTGGCGGCCTGCGGCGTGGCGCTTTGGTTCTGGTACCCGGTGATCACCGGCGTGGCCATCCCGGTCCCCTGGTGGCAGATGCGGATGCTGTTCAACCGCTGGATCTGAGCCCCGGGGGCTCTACACCTGGGCCCGCCGGCAGTCGGCTGTTTACCGCTTGCGGGCGTACTTGCCCATCAGCTGCGCCTGGCCCAACACCTTGCCGGACAGGGCGTAGGGGACGTCGTCCCGGGGGCTGGCGCCCTCGCCGAGCCCGCTCGGCTCCTTGATCGCCAGCAGCGTGAAGATGAAGCGGTGGTACCGGCCGACCGGCGGGCACGGGCCGGCGTAGTCGATGCGGCCGTAGTCGTTCTTGCCGCACACCGCCCCGGCCGGGGCTTTCCCATCGAGGATGCCCTCGGCGGCGGGGTCGATCCCGAAGACCGCCCACTGCACCAGGGTGCCGCCCGGGCTGTCGGAGTCCTCGAACAGCAGGACCAGCTCGGCTGTCCCTTCGGGGAGGTCGGACCAGGTGAGGACCGGGGGGACGTTGTCGCCGTCGCAGGTGCACCGGGCGGGGAAGTTGCCGCCGTGGGTGTACTCGGAGCTTGTGAGCGTGAGGGCCATACCGCCGGATGCTACCAGCAGCCAGCGGATACACCGGCGGGGTGGGGAGGTGGGGCCTGCCTGGGGGCCGCCACCTCCCGCCGCCCGCCGCGAACTGGCGCACGCCCGGCCTCCGATCCGGGCAGGTCGAACCGGGGGGGACAACCCCCCTGGTGGTGGGTGGTGCACGGGGGACCGCCTACGCGGTCAGGTACGGGTCGATCAACACGCCCAGCTGCAGGGTGAGCATCTGCATCCAGGCCTTGCCGACGCCCGCCAGGGCTCCCGGGTCGCCCAGCTCCCCGAAGGTCGCCGCCCCCTCCGGCGACAGGGCGATGGTGTTGAGCGCGGTCATCACCCGCATCTCCACCCACCCCATGAGGGCGATGGTGAGCTGCGGCGGGATCTCGACCGTCGGGTGCGTGCCGCCCCCCGTCACGTGGGCGTTGGCCACCTTGCGCAGGTAGTCGCCGAACTCGCCTTTGGACTGGTAGGGGTCCGCCGATGTCCGGATCCACCACGCCTTCAGCGTCTGCTTGCGCTGGGCGAGGTGGTCGGACTCCGAGAAGAAGCCCGCCGACTCCGGGCGGCTCAACAGGTAGCTGTACGCCAGCGAGATCACCCCACTGGCCGCCGGGGCCAGCAGCGCCCCGGTCTCGCCCAGGATGCGGCCCTCCGCCATGCCGAAACCGGCGAGTTCAGCGAACGGGTGCAGCGCCGCCTGGTGCTCGAGGGTGTAGTCCTTCGGCCCGGCCGGGTGATCGTCCAGGACGGGCTCGAGCATGATCCCGAGCTGCAGCATCAGCTGGTCCATCCAGATCCCGCCGACGCCCGACAGCGTGACGGTGTCGCTCACGTCGCCGAGGTAGGTGAGGATCTGGCCCTCCAGCCAGGCGATCATCCCGACCAGCATCTGGGGCGGGATGGCCGCGGAAAGCCCGGGGAGCGTCGTCCCGCCGCCGACGTGGGTCAGACCCCGGAGGGAGTCGGCGAAGGACTCGTCGAACGGTCCGGTGCTGGAGTGGGTCAACCACTCCTCGATCGCGTCCAGATCGACGCTGAGCCCCTCGATGCCCATCTTCGGGAACTGCCGACGGACGTAGCGGGCGATGGCCTCGGCGATCGATTCGGTGAACACCTCGAGGTCCGAGCCGACCTCGGCCAGCATCGTGGCCTCGCCCGGGCCGAAGTTGGCGAAGTCGGCCAGGGGGTGGAACCCCGGGGTCACCAGGGGCGCCGCCGGGATGAGGGCGGCGAACCCCGTCGGCGCTGGCGGCACCTCAGGAGTCATGCGGGTGCGGAAGGCTTGTGCCATGGCGGGAACTCCCTTCTGGCGAGGGGCACACGTGTGCCCCCGCCGTTGTGCTGGGACCGGTCCCGCAGTAAGCTGATTGCCAGTCGGGGCTGCCCTGCGGGGCCGGCCTAGATTGCGAAGGGTCCGTCTGGCCGGGCGGACCCTTCTCCATCTCGTCACCGCCAGCCTAGGGACCGGGAGTTACAGCCCGGTTACCGCACGGTGAATCCTGTGCGACAACTCTGCGTTCCCCCGGGCTGCCCGGGGCTGCCCGTGCGGGCCACCCGCGGGGCTCCGGGCGGGCTATCTGCGCCCGCGAATGGGTGATCGAGCGCCTCGGGTGCCCGGCCGATCCACCAAGAGACATGAACGCCAAGCGGCTCGCGCCGATGGTGATGGTGCTGGGTGGCATCGGCTGGGTGCTGGGGCACGCAGTGCTGCCGGCGGTCGCCCAGGCCGCCCCCGCTCCGCCCGCCTCCTGCTTCGTTGCCGCCATCAACAGCGCCCGGGCAGAGGCCGGCCTCCCCGGCCTCGCCACCGATCCCGGCGTTGGGGCCACGGCCGCCGCCCACTCCACCGAGATGGCCGCCGCAGGTGACATCTTCCACAACCCCGACCTCGCCCATGCCATGCCCAGGGGGTGGGCCGAGGCGGGCGAGAACGTCGGCATGGGGCCGAGCTGCGCCACCGTCGCCACCGCGCTCTTCCGCTCCCCGGAGCACCGGGCCAACATCCTCGACTCCACCTTCAGCGTCGTGGGGGTGGGGGTCGCCGAGGGCCGGGACGGCACCGTCTACGTGACCGAGGACTTCCTGGGAGGCCCCACGCCCGCTTCCTGATCCGCGGCCGCCAGCCCTGTCAGCACCCCTACCCCGCCCCGGCGGGGTTTTTGTTTCTCCTGAATCTGCCAGTTTTCCCCACAATGGGTGAGGTCCGGGCCTAGTCCCCGGGCGGCGGATCGGGCCGCCGGCGGGGCCCGCAACCCTGCCCGGGGGCCGGGGGAACCCGGTCCCGTGCCTGGACGATCCGGTCCCACGGTGCAGGGAGTCCCCCGCGACCCCCCTGGACCCCCGTGGGATCCTCCGCGGGGGGGCCGGTTCGTGATCCCACGGCACCATGCGCGGCATCCCCCAACCAGACTGATTCGCTCGGTGCAAATCCCGCGCCAACGCGCCATGGAGATGCGGGGACGCGCTGCCGATCCTTCAAGTGCAACACCCGAAAAAGGCAAAGCAGGGGTGACCCTGCGACGCAAAGTCATGGACCTCCCGGGCCCCGCGTGAGCGGAAAGCGGAAGGCCGCCAGACCGCCGAAGGAGGAAGCAGATGAGGACGCCAGCCGTCCGAGGCCTCATGGTCGCCGGGGTGATGGGTGCCATGGTGGTAGGTGGGGTCGCCGCCCCCGCATCGGCCAGCACGAACGATCCCTCCTGCTTCGTCGCCGCCATCAACACCGCTCGCGGCTCGGCCGGGGTCGCCAGCCTCGCCACCAACGCTGCCCTCGCCCTCATCGCCCAGACCTGGTCGGGATCGATGGCGGCCGTCGGGCAGATCTCCCACAACCTGAACCTCCCCAACCTGGCCCCGTCGAACTGGATTGCGCTCGGCGAGAACGTGGGCGTCGGCCCCTCGTGCGACTCCCTGGCGCAGGCGTTCATGAACTCGCCCGAGCACAAGGCCAACATCATGAACCCGGCCTACTCCAGCGTCGGCGTGGGCGTTGTGATCACCGCCGACGGCACCGTGTACGTCACCGAGGACTTCATGGGGACCGGCAGCCCGGCGCCTGCCCCAGCGCCGAAGCCGGCCCCCGCCCCGGTGACCCCGCCCGCCCCGGCCCCCAGCCACACGACCCCCCCGGCCCCCGTCCCGGTGCCAGTGGTTGTCCACACCACCGCTCCGGCCCCCAAACCGGCCCCCAAGCCAGCCCCGGTGACCCCGGCCGGGGGGGGGGGGGGGGGGGGGGGGGGGGG